>JABDJF010000744.1 GCA_013002645.1 Myxococcales bacterium | reverse complement strand
GCTCTAGCGTGACGGCGTCGAGCTGCGCTCCGTCCACGATTTCGGCGCCGATGAACTTCGCGACCCGTTGCAGAGTTCCAGACGGCTTCTCCATCAGCTCCTCGTACTCGAGCGTCAGGCAATCCTCCGAAGGAATGCCGTCAAACGCGCTCTGGATCGCGCGACCGACATCTCGAATCTGATGGGCGACCTGCTCGACAGGCGGCTTGTCACGCCAGGCGCCCGCGTCTCTTGGCCGTACCGACCACCAAACCCTCCGATCCCCGTACTCGTTTTCGCGAACACGCACAATCGACTGCACGGTGTAGCGGTCGTCACGCCGAATCCAGATGAACTTTGCGGCAGGTAGCAATCGCTCGAGCCAAGCGATTTGATAGGAGACGAAGTTGATGTTCTTGAGCACGAGCGGGCGGTCGAAGTAGCCAGCTAGTCCCTCCAGGGCTCGCTTGACCGGCTGCCAATCGATGCGGGAAAGCTCTTCGTCGCTCAGGTCGTCGTGGAGGCGAAAGTCGCCGTAGTAGTGCCAAAACCAGGAGAACTCGTGAGGTGAACGGTCTCCACGCGTCCGGCCGTATTCCGAGGAGAGAGCAAGCTGGTGCCCACCACCCGTGCGGCCGTGAAGCTTCGCGCCGAGGATCGGCGCAGCGAAGTAGCGAGCCATTTGATTGTTGATGAATCCCACGTCGAGGTGCTCGGCGATGAGCTGGTACAGGACTGTAGTCCCAGATCGAGGGGCGCCCACGATGAAGACGATGGGCACATCGGCGCTCCCGTGCTTCGATCGAAGTCGCGCATCGACCGGCTCGAGGGCACGGTTCTTCAAGTAGAGCGTGAAGTCACGAAGCAGCGGACGTCGATTCCGGTCTCGCCGCAGGTCGTTGTCCCGATAGACCGCCTGGAAGAAACGTCGTGCTCTCATGAGAAGTCCCTTGCTGCCGCTGGGAGACAGAGCGCAAGCGCGCCAGGACTGTCCAAGGTAGGCACGACCTCGAAGCTACCGTCGGCCCAGGCCGGGCGTGTCGCAGCGAGAACCGCTACGCGCATACCCGCTCGGCTTGCAGCCAAGCAGCCATCCAGCGAATCCTCGAAGACGATGCATGCTGCCGGGTCGACGCCCAATCGCTCCGCGGCCAGCAGGTAGCCCTCCGGGGATGGCTTCGGTGTCGACACGTCGTTGCCGGTGACTACGACGTCCATCAGGTCGAGGACTTCGGCTACCGCCAGCCAGATCTCCGGAGCGACACTGTTCGTGACGACTCCCATTGCGACTCCGCGCTCCGCTAGGGCGCGCACTATCCGAGTTGCGCCGGGCATGCTCACATCCCTCGCGGTACGAAGCAGTTTCGCGACGGCGTTTGGTTTAGCGTCGAAGAGCGCTTGCCCGATCGCCGCGCTCGCTTCTGGCACCGCAATCCCGATCACCTCCGATCGGGACTTCCCTTCGTGAACCGCGTCCCGGGCCGCCATGGAAAACTCGATTCCAGCGTCACGGAATACCTGTTCGTAGGCCCGGACATGTAGGGACGCCGAGTCCACCAGCACACCGTCCATATCGAAGAGCACGGCGGATGTCGTCATTTTTCATTCATCCAGGGATTAGGATATCGTATCGACGACAAGAGGCGGAAATGACAAACCAGAAATTACTCGTGACTGGGGGCGCCGGGTACATCGGCGCCGTCCTCGTCCCGGAGCTCCTGGACGAAGGACATCATGTCACGGTCTTCGACGCCTTTCTCTATGGAACGGACCCAAGCTCCGATCCCGTCGTCCACGCGCGCTGCGCAAAAATCCGAGGCGACATCCGAGATTTCGCCGCCGTCGATTCGGTGGTCGCGGAGGGTGGCTTCGATGCAGTGATTCATCTTGCTGCCATCTCGAACGACCCTAGCTCCGAGCTCGATCACCAAGTCACCGAGTCAGTGAACCTTCGTGCGGTCGATCACCTCATGCGTGCGTCGAAGCGACGCGGTGTGAAGCGGTTCCTCTACGCCTCTTCCGCCAGCGTATACGGGATCAAAGACGACGAGGACGTCACTGAGGAGCTCTCCCTCGATCCGATCACCATCTACGCCAAGTGCAAGGCGGAGGGAGAAAAAATCCTCAACAGTCTTGTCGACGACTCGTTCGTCGGTGTTTCGGTCCGGTCCGCCACGGTCTGTGGTTACTCGCCTCGACTTCGACTAGACCTCACCATCAATCTATTGACCGACCAGGGCTTGACCGATGGACGGATTCGGGTTTTCGGCGGCTCCCAAATGCGTCCTAACGTGCACATTCTGGATCTGACTGCGTTTTACCGCATGCTCCTGACGGCGCCTGCCGAGAAGATCCAGGCTCGGGCGTTCAACGTGAGCCGAAAGAACGCGTCCGTGATGGCCTTGGCAGAAATGATCCGAGACGAGCTCGACCCGTCGCTACCGATCGACACCGTGCCGACCGATGATCAGCGTTCGTACCACCTCTCCGCCACCCGGGCACTCGAGGAGCTCGGTTTCGAGCCGAAGCACGACTTGGTCACTGCTGTCCGTGAGCTACGCGAGGCCTATGGCACGGGCCAGGTTTCCGACAGTCACTCGGACGTTTATCGAAACGTCGCATGGATGAAGGCCCGCCCCGAGCTCTGGCAGTCGGCCGCGAAGCTCGTTTCATGACTCCGGTTCCATACGTCGACCTGGTCAAACATAACCAGGCCCTACGGCCTCGCATTCTGGAAGCAGTCGATCGCGTGCTCGGGCATGGCCAGTTCATCAACGGCCCAGAAGTGGACGAGCTCGAGGAAAAGCTGGCTCAACGTCTCGGCGTAACCGAAGTGGTCGGCGTTGGTTCTGGCACCTCGGCGCTGACCTTGGTCATGCGAGCTCTCGACATCGGCCCCGGGGACGAAGTCATCACCGTCTCTCATTCGTACGTGGCCACCGCGACTTCGGTTTGCTTGGTTGGGGCGACGCCCGTCTTCGTCGACATCGACCCGGCGACCGGGCTGATGGACCCGGAGCTGCTCGCCGCGGCGATTTCGCCACGAACCAAGGCTGTGATACCCGTTCACCTGGGCGGTGTCCCTTGCCTCATGAATCCGATTAGGGAGCTCTGCATCGCACACGGACTGCACCTCATCGAGGACTGCGCGCAGGCGGTCGGAGCGACCCTGGACGGCCGCAGCGTAGGGTCGTTCGGGACAGGCTGCTTCTCGCTGCATCCGTTGAAGGCCTTGTCTGCCTGCGGCGACGCGGGTTTCATCACGACCAACGACCAAGATCTGGCCGCGCTCCTCCGACGTCTCAGGTCGCTTGGCCACCGCGACCGCGATCACGTCGATGTGCCGAGCGAGAACGCGCGGATCGATACGCTTCAAGCGGCGATTCTTCTCGTGAAGCTCCCGCACCTGGAAGAATGGCTCGTGCGCCGCCGCGAACATGCCTCGGCCTATGAAACAGCACTACGACCGTTTTTCGAGCTGACGGGCATCACCGAAAACGCTCAGCCGGCCTACAGCGCATTTGTCATTCGTCACGACCATCGCGACGCCTTGATCGCTCATCTCGCGACCAAAGGCTTCGACGTCAAAGTTCACTACCCAATCGCGATCCACCAGCAGCGTGCGTTCGAGGGAACGAGCACCACAGCGCTGCCACACACCGAGGCTCTGGTCCGGCGGATCGTCAGTCTTCCGGTGACGCCCGAATTGGAGCCTTCCGATCGCGACGCGCTCATCGACACCTTGATCCACTGGAGCCGCAGTCATGCGTAGCGCGGAAGCCGACAAGAAGATTCACTCGATCGAGAGCCTGAAGGCCGAAAGGGCGCGCCTTCGCAAGGCGGGGAAGACCTTGGTTCAGTGTCACGGCTGCTTCGACATCGTTCATCCGGGCCACATCCGGTACCTTCGCATGGCCCGAAGCCTCGGCGATGTACTGGTCGTGACCGTGAGCGCGGACGACGTAGTGATGAAGGGATACGACCGGCCGTACATCCCCGAAGACCTCCGGCTCGATAATCTCGCGGAGCTTGCTTGCGTGGACTACGTGGCGCTGAGCGAAGATGACTGGGCTGGCCCCGTCCTCGAGGCCATTCAACCCGACATTTACGTCAAGGGTCGAGAGTACGAGTCCAAGAACGACCCTCGCTTCGCCAAGGAGAAGAAGATCGTCGAGGCGTACAGCGGCCGCGTGGTGCTCGGCTCCGGAGACGTGATCTTCTCGTCGACCGAGATCGGCCGACGCAAGGGCAACACCTTGGACATGGAGCAGCAGAAGATCCAGCGATTCTGCCAGGCCAATGCCATCACCCCTGCACGGCTCAAGAACGCAATCGCTGCGTTTTCGGATCTCAAAGTTCTGGTGCTCGGCGACGCCATCCTCGATCAGTATTCACACTGTGAAGGCGCGCGCGTCGCGTCCGAGAGCCCAATTGTGTCCGTGAAGCCCATCAGCGAGGAGTGT
>JABDJF010000553.1 GCA_013002645.1 Myxococcales bacterium | reverse complement strand
GTCAGCACCAGTACGATCGCCGATAAGGTTCTCATCGAGATCATAGAGACGGAGCGCTTGCTTGCCGTCAGAGCTCATACGCTACGGTCTCAGGCATATCGCCCTTACCAAGACAAGATTGGCGTGGAACACGCGCGCGACATCGAAACGATCATCGAGCAGCGGCCCGATATCGTCTTCATCAACAACTTCATCGATCCGCGCCAGGTCGAACGCCTCAAAGAAGCCGGTCTCAACGTGTTCGACCTCGGCCCAATGCGCGGGCTCGAAACGCTGCTGCCCAATATCGCGCAGCTCGCCTCCGTGCTTGGCGTGCCCGAGCGCGGCCAGGCGCTCGCCGACCAACTCGTTCAGAAGCTCGATGCGGTCTCCGCGGAGGTCCCCGACGACCAAAGGCGACGCGGCCTCTACGTCGGCATCCATGGCGACCGGCTTTACGGCGGAACCGCGGGAACGAGTTTTCACGACGTCCTGCTTGCCGCGGGTTTGGTCGACGTTGCGGCGGAAGCAGGGTTCGACGGATGGCCGGCGTTCACCAACGAACAACTTCTCAGCCTCGACCCGCCTTGGATCATCACGAACCCCGGAACCGAGCGCTCGCTCTGCCGCCACCCTGGCTTCGAATCGCTCGCCGCCTGCAAGGCCGGCCAGGTTCGCAGCATCGAAACGCATCTGCTGACCGATCCGGGGCTCGGTATGCTGCAGGCGGCCGAAGCGGTGCACGCCGCGGTTTACGGCGACGGCGCCTAGGCGGAGTCGGGTCGGTGGCGCCGGGGCCTAGTCCAACAAGGCCGGCAGGAGCTCGCTGTAGGCATCCGTTCGTTTGAACTGCGGGAATTCCTCGGCGACGTTGTCGGGGCAGCGGAACAGGATGCCCCGGTCTGCTTCCTTGAGCATGGTCGTGTCGTTGTAGCTGTCGCCCGCAGCGTGAACGCGAAAACCGATGTTCTTGAGCGCGGCAACGGCCTTGCGCTTGCCGTCGGGGAGTCGAAGCCTGTAGTCGGTCACTCGATTGTTCTCGTCGGTCAGAAGCTCATGGCAAAACAGCGTCGGCTGCCCGAGTTGCCGCATGAAGGGTGCTGCAAACTGATAGAACGTGTCGCTGAGGATGATCAGCTGGGCGCGTTCCCGGAGCTCGTCGAGGAACTCCTTGGCGCCGGGCAAGGGCTCCATCGTGCCGATGACCTCGTCGATGTCGGAAAGCCTGAATCCATTGTCGTCGAGGATCGCCAGGCGCCCGCGCATGAGCACGTCATAGTCCGGCTCGTCCCGGGTCGTGCGTCGCAGAGCCTCGATGCCGGTTTTCTCGGCGAACGCGATCCAGACCTCGGGGATGAGGACTCCTTCGAGATCGAGGCAGACGACGAGTGGCGGCATGGGCGTGACTCCGAGGCCCGAAACCGGGCAGCAATGCGAGGGCGCTTCGTCTACCTGATTTCTGGGCCCAGGCAACCGGCTTCGGCTCGACAGACTGCCCCCTGCGGATCAACAATGGCCAGCTCATGACGTTCCGAAACGCGATCTTCGCCGGCGGAGGCAGCCGCTGCTTTTGGCAGCTCGGTTTCTGGGAGGGCGCCAAGGAATCCGGGCTCGATCTGCAAGGCTCGGTGGAGTTTGTCGGCTCGACCAGCGCCGGCTGTGCGATGGCCACGGCGGCAGTGCTCGACCGGTCACACTTCGCGCTGGAGCTCTTCAAAGGCTTCACGGCGCGCAACCCGAAGAACATCCACTGGAAAAACGTCAGCCCGTTCACGCGAGGAACGCTGCTTCCTCATGCTCGAATGTACCGTGAAGCGCTCAAGGAGCTCATCGGACCCGAGGATTTGGACGCTCTCCGGAAGCGTTCGGTCCACTTCCTGATGAGCGCCTATCCGAAAGGTCTTCGCGGGTCGATCGGCGCAACGGCGGCGCTTTGCATCTACGGCCTCGAGAAGACGCTCCGCAAAGACCCGCTTCATCCGAGATGGCCTGCGAAAGCCGGCTTCACGCCGCTCGTCGGACGCGCGCACCATTGCAGCACGCTGCAGGACTACATCAGCATGGTCTTGGCGGCGTCGTGCATTCCTCCCATCTTGCCTGAAGGGCACTTCCAAGGTCGAAAGGTCCTGGACGGTGGCTTGATCGAAAACATTCCTGTTCGGCTGGCGGAAAACGAGCCTGGCCAAACGCTCGTTCTTCTCAGCCGCAAGTACGAGCGCGAGCTTCCGTCGACCAAACGCGTCACGTGGGTGCAACCTTCGAGGCCCATCAAGATCGACAAGTTCGACTACGCAAACCCCGACGGCTTGGAGGAGACGTTCCAGCTCGGCATGGACGACGGTCGAAAGTTCGGCCGGAGTCGTGTTCCGAATGGCGAAGCCTATGGTTCCGCGCGGTGACGCGATCCGTCTTGACCCTTGCCGTTGCGCTCGGCCTCGCGTCTGCCGCAGCGTGGCTCGCCAGCGGGCTTCAGCTGGACACGGGGCTCGAAGCGCTGCTTCCGGCTGACTCGGTTTCCGTCCGATCGATTCAGGCGACGCGCGACAAGCTCGGCCTCGAAGAGCCACTCACGATTCTCGTCGAAACCGACGACCCCGAGCGAAGCAAGGCGCTCACCTCCCAGCTCGCCGAAGCCTTCGCGGAGTGGCCCGAGACGGTCTGGGTGATGACCGGCTACGGTCTGGACGCGCTCGCCGAGCGCGCGCTCTACTACGTCGATGCCGAGACGCTCTACGAATGGAGCGAGCTCGCCGAAGAGGCGCTCGACTGGGAGGTCTGCAAGGCCTCGCCGCTATGCGTGACCATCGCTGACCCACCCGAGCTGCCCGACAGCGACGAAGTCCGTGCAGCCGTCGATCGCTCTCCGGCCGGCACGGTGCTCCAT
>JABDJF010000501.1 GCA_013002645.1 Myxococcales bacterium | reverse complement strand
TACTATCACGTCTCGAACGGTTACAGCGCCGAGGTCCTCACCGGCGGAATTGTCGGAAATTTCGATCGTTTTCGAGCCCGAGATGAATGGCACGACTTGTGCGGTACGCCACTCAGATCGGCCACATGGATTGCCTGTCATGAAGAAATCGTCGGATACCAGCTCGCAGGCCCAACCCACGGGGCCGCCCCGACCGAAGCGAGTGATTGCGCGCCGCTTGGCGGTCAGTTTCGCACTGGTCTCTGTCGTTGCCGTCGCGATGTGCGGAATGCTCATCGCGCTCATCGGCGAAGTCGCCGGTCTCGTCGCCGAAATGCAGACGGGCGAGACGGCCATCAGAGAGAGTCTCGTTTTCGCAACATCGGTGCGCGAGCAGTACATCCACCAAGCCCATTGGATCATCGAGCAAGACCCGCATCATCTGGAGCACTACGAAGAGTGGCTCGAACAGGTGCAGGGCGGTGGTCGAGCGCTCGAACCGTTGGTACCGGAGAATGAGCGATGGCGCGTCGCCAAGGTACTCGAGGAGAGCCAATCGCTCGATGACGTCTTCAAGAGCCTTCTAATTCCGGCCATGACCCGTGGCGACCAGGCGAGCGTGGTCAAGCATCACAAGGAGGCGGATGAACTCTCGCAACAGGCAAAGAAACAAGCCGATCTCCTTGCGCGAAGCGTCGAGGAGAGGATGGCCATGCATCACGCCTCGGCCACGCAGATGACGCGGGCTGGGCTCCTCACAGGCGCCACTTGTGTTCTGCTCGTTCTGTCTTTGTCTGTGGTCTTCACGCTCCGGCTTCGTCTTGCCGTGCTGAAGCCATTGGAGGTCCTGGCCTCTGCAGCAGGTCGGTTCGGGTCCGGGGACTTCGACAGCCGTGTGGGTCCGGTGGGGGAGGGCGAGCTAAGAGCGGTATCCACGGCATTTGACCGGATGGCCGAGGAACTGGAGGCGCGGGAGCATCGCCTCATCGAGAGCGAACGAATGGCCGCGATCGGCCAGCTCGCGGCGGGTGTGGCGCATGAAGTCAATAACCCGATTCAAGTCATCCGCGGCTATCTCAAGACGATGACGCCAGATACGCCGCCGAGCGTCCTCGAGGAAGAGCTGCGCATCCTCGACGAAGAGGCCGCAGCCTGCCAACGCATCGCGGAGGACCTTGTTGCGTTTGCGCGAGCCCCCGAGCTTCATCGTAGCCACGTCGAAATGAAGCAGTTGCTCTGTGAATCGGTTCGTCGGTTTGGAGAGACGCCGGACGGGTCGAATCAACCTGTGCACTTGACCGCAGAGCCCGGCGAAGCCCTCGTGGACGCCGGACGATTGCGTCAGGTCATTCTGAATCTGCTGGTCAATGCCGCTCACTTCTCGGAACCCGATCAACCCATCGAAATCACGGGGCGTCGGGTCGGGGAGCATGGCTACCATATCGCGATTTCAGACACAGGACCCGGCATTGGTGTCGAAGACCGAGCGAAGATCTTCGAACCCTTTTTCACCAAGCGCTCGGGTGGCTCGGGGCTCGGTCTTGCAGTGTGTATGAGCATTGTGCGCGCACACGGCGGAACGGTTTCTGCGGTCAACAATCCCGATCGCGGGGCCACTTTTCATGTCCGCATTCCGGGGTCGAGCGCGGAGAGCAAGGAGGGGGCGAAATGAATGACAGCGCCAAAAGACGTCCGACCGACCTCGTCGTAGATGACAAGAAGAACATGCTCAGCCTCATGAAGAAGATCCTCGGAGCAGACGCACGAGTGCTGACCGCGGAGCGGGGGCTCGACGCCCTCAAGATTTTGGAAGCGGAGCCGGTCGATGTTGTCCTGTGCGACCTTCGGATGCCGGATACGGACGGCGTCGAGGTTCTGAAGCTCAGCAAGCGAGTAAGGCCACAAGCCGAGTTCATTCTCATGACGGCGTATGCGTCGGTCCCGACGGCCGTCGAGGCACTGCGTCTCGGCGCATACGACTACTTGATCAAACCCTTCGATCCGCAGACCGGCCGAGCAGTGGTGCTCCGGGCCATGGGTCGTGCCGCGACCGCTCTCCCCGGCACGGAGGTTGGCGCGAGGGATGACGAAGTGCTCCCGGACATGCTGGCTCGCTCGGCAGCCATGCACGAGCTGAGTGACCTGGTGAAGCGGGTGGCAGCCAGCGACGCGACGGTGCTGCTTCTTGGAGAGACGGGCACCGGAAAGGAACGGGTGGCGCGGGCTCTCCATCGCCTCAGTAACCGTTCGTCGCAGCGATTCGTGGCAGTGAACTGCGCAGCCATTCCGGCAGAGCTCCTCGAAAGCGAGCTTTTCGGCTACACCAAAGGATCTTTCACCGGGGCAAACAAGGATCGTCCGGGCCTATTTGAGGAAGCACACCAAGGCACCCTCTTTCTCGACGAGATTGGAGAAATGCGTCTCTCGCTCCAAGCGAAGCTCACACGTGCGCTCGAGGAACGAGCCATCCGGCGCCTGGGCGAGTCTTCGGAGCGCCAGATCGATGTCCGCCTGATTGCGGCGACCCATCGAGACATCGAGACCATGGTGAAGAACGAGAGCTTTCGTGAGGACCTCTGGTATCGATTGAACGTCGCCGTCGTGCGAATACCGCCCCTTCGCGAGCGACGAGATGACATTGAGTTGCTGGCGGCGCACTTCCTCCGGGAGCTTCCTCCAATGCGAGACAGGAGATTGGCCGGCTTCACCCCAGCGGCGGTGGAGACCATGGAGCAGTACGATTGGCCGGGCAACGTTCGGCAACTTCGCGCGGCTGTCGAACGCGCCAGCGTCATTAGTACCGCGGATAGAATCGATGTGGGGGATCTGCCTCCTGAGGTGGTCAAGGCTACCGCATCTCGCGTTGCCAACTCGGCTCTCGGCTCACTCACATGGGCGGAAGCGCAGAAGAGAGGCCGGCGGGAAACGGCCCGGCGCTACCTCAAAGAAGTCCTGCGCCGTCACGATGGACAGGTGGCGGACGCAGCAGTTCACGCGGGGGTCGAACGGGAAAGTTTCTATCGATTGCTCCGGCGATATAGCATCGAGCCAGACGAGCACCGTGGAAGAATCCGGAAAGATGACGACGACTGAGCGAAACTTCCCGTGCTCCTCCGCATTGGGGATCACTCCAGTATCCCGGCCCTTTGTCGGCGCTTGAACCGGCGCTCTTCGCCGATGCTGTACAGAACGGGGACGGTGAACAACGTGACAAGCGCCAGCACGACTCCCCCGATTGATGGCAGGGCCATCGGTACCATCAGATCCGAGCCGCGCCCCGGCGAGGTCACCACAGGCAAGAGCGCCAACAACGTTGTAGCGGTCGTCATGACGCACGGCCGAACACGTCGTTGACCTGCTTCAATTACTAGTTGATGCACTTCGGCCATGCTTGTCGGCGACTTGCCTCGGAAAAGCTGCATCAGGTACGTGGCCACGATGACTCCGTTGTCGGTCGCAATCCCAAACAGGGCGAGGAAGCCCACCCAGACAGCCACCGTCATTCGCGTGTCACCGACGTGGAAGAGGTTTCTGAGGTCCACGCCGAAAGGCGCGATGTTCATGAACCAGGACTGCCCGTAGGCCCAAATCAAGAGGAACCCCCCGGACGCCGCAAGCGCCACTCCAGCGAAGACCATGAGCGCCGTGGTGGTACGGCGAAACTGGAGGTAAAGAAGTACAAAGATGATCGCCAGAGCCAGAGGCACCAGAACCATCAACCGTTTCGCGCTTCGAATCTGGTTCTCGTAGGTGCCGGCAAATCGGTAGCTCACGCCTGCCGGAATGACCAACTCACCGGACTCGATGCGCTGCTGTAAGGCGCGCTGCGCTGCATGGACGCTTTCCACTTCTCCGATCCCTTCGGACGGATCAAACGTCACATAGGCATTGAGAAACGTATCTTCGGAACGGATCAGCTGCGGCCCGCGGACGTAGCGAATGTCGCTGACTTGCTCGAGCGG
>JABDJF010000497.1 GCA_013002645.1 Myxococcales bacterium | reverse complement strand
CTTCATCGGCGGCGTGCTCGCCTTGCAGCTGGTTGATGGTTTTCGCGACTTCGGCGCCGAGAACCAAACGGGCGCCGTGATTGGCTTGGCGTTGGCCCGAGAAGTCGGGCCGGTGTTCGCTGCACTGATGGTGACGAGCCGGGCCGGGAGCGCGATGACGACCGAGCTCGGATCGATGCGCGTGACCAATCAAATCGACGCGCTGGTCACCATGGCGGTCAATCCGGTTCAGTATTTGGTGGTACCGCGGCTGGTTGCTGGCTTCGTGATGGTTCCGGTGCTGACGATGCTCTTCAACATCGTCGGCGTGATGGGAGCCTTCTTCGTTGCGGTCGCGCTCCTCGGGCTCGACCCGGGCGTGTTCATGGACCGCCTCAAGTGGCTGGTCGACTGGGATGACGTCTCTCAGGGGCTGATCAAAGCCATGGTCTTCGGCGTTGCGGTGACGCTGATCGCGTGCCGCCAGGGCTTTTACGCGAAAGGCGGCGCAGCGGGAGTGGGGCGTGCCACCAACCGCGCCGTCGTACAGAGCGCGATTGCGATCCTCATGCTCGACTATCTCGTGACGAGCCTCGTCTTAGGAGAGGGGTTTTTCTGATGAAGCTCTTTCGACGGAACCTAGTTCGGCTGACGCGGACTCCGCTGCCTCCGGAGGCGAAGGACGATCCGATTCACGTGCGGATTCGGGATCTTCACAAGAGCTACGGCGAACATCACGTGCTCAAAGGCGTGTCGCTCGACATTTATCGGGGCAAGACGAACCTCATCATCGGACCCTCGGGTTCCGGCAAAACCGTCCTGATGCGGCAGCTGATCAGGCTGGAAAACCCCGACTCTGGGCAACTCATGGTCAACGGTATCGATTTCGCCAAGCTCGAAGGCCTCGATCTGGCGGCGATGCGACGCACCTTCGGCATGGTCTTCCAGATGTCCGCGCTCTTCGACTCGATGACTGTGTTCGACAACGTCGCGTTTCCACTTCGAGAGCACACCGATCTTTCCCGCAATGCGGTTCGCGATCGCGTGATGGATCGCCTTGCTGCACTCGGCGTGGCGGCGGCGGCGCAGAAGCTCCCCGCGCAACTCTCGGGGGGCATGCAGAAGCGTGTGGCCGTCGCGCGGGCGATGATCCTCGAGAGCGAAATTCTGATCTACGACGAGCCTACCACCGGCCTCGACCCGATCACGACCGAGATGGTCGATGAGCTGATCACCGAGGCGGAGGAGATGTTCGGCGTGACGTCGATCGTGATCAGCCACGACATGGCCTCGGTCTTGCGCATCGCCAATCAGCTGAGCTTCCTGCACGAGGGGCAGATCGCAGCAACCGGGACACCCGAGGAACTTCTGCACACCGATCACCCGGCCACCGCGGAGTTCATCCGGGCGTCGAGGGTCAGCGTGGACTGAGGACTGGGCGAACATTCGGGTTCCGGCCGTCGTGGGTTGCGGAATCGCGCGCCGGACCCAGAGTCCGGCGGTGCCGACCACCCTCCAGGCCAAGACCATTCGAGCTCACGATGAAGCGGAGGAGCGCGGTGACGAAGCCTATCTGGATCCCGAAACCCGCCTGTACGTGATGACGGCGACCGCACTTCGAGCCCGCGGAGTTTGCTGCGGCTCGGGCTGCCGTCATTGCCCGTATTCCCTCGAAGAGCAGCGAGCGGCTGGCCGTCCGACCATCGGTCGATGAGGCTGGCGCCGGCCACCGCGGCCTCAAGCGTAGTTCCGCACCACGACTTCGCTCACTCTGCCTCGCTTGGTGGCATCGCAGTTGATCGCGCGGGGTGCGGCGACGGTGTCGACTTTGAAGCCGTCATAGAGCCTGCGAATGAAGGGGACATCGCTGTTGGAGAGCATGAGCTTGCACCGTCGACGGTCGAGCGCCTCGTAGACGTCCCGCAGGCGCGTTTGATCGTCCTGCGAAAACCCGCCGCTCGCGTACGACGTGAAGCTCGCGGTCGCCGACACGGGCTCGTAGGGCGGGTCGAAGTAGATGAAGTCGCCGGGCTTGGCGTTCTCGAGGAGCATGTCGAAGGATGCGCACCGTAGATCTGCCCCGCGAAGCGCTTCGCTTGCTGCACGCAATGCATCTTCGTTCAAGATGCGCGGATTCTTGTACGAGCCTACGGGTACGTTGAACTCGCCTTTTCGATTGACTCGGTGCAAGCCGTTGAAGCACGTCTTGTTGAGATAGATGAACATCGCCGCGCGCTTCGACTTCGACAGACGATGATTTTGGTTATAGCGCTCGCGCACCTCGTAGTACCATTGCTTCGAGTGCCGGCCTGCAAGCTTGCGCAGCCCAGCGATCACCCCGTCGACATCGTCGCGAATCGCCGCGTACGTCGACACCAGCGTGGGGTTGATGTCGGTCAGCAGAGCGCGTCTCGGGCGGCGTGCAAAGAACAGCGCGCCGCCGCCCACGAACGGCTCGACATGGCGCATTTGCTCGACTCCTGAGGGGAGCAGCGGTCGCAGCTGGCTGAGCAATCGGCCCTTGCCCCCGACCCACTTCACGAAGGGGGCTGCCTCCCGTGGCGCGTGCTCTATCCGCGCCGCGACCGCCGCAAATGTCGTCATGTGTAGTATGATTACCTACACAAACCGCAGAATGAAAAAACCTGCGGCCGTCGAGCAAATTTCGGTGTGATTTCAGGCCGTTGCGGCCGGAGCTACCGAGCCTCGGCGACCAGTGCGCCGAGGCGCTCGAGTGCTTCCTCGAGCACGGGCATCGGCGGCCCGAACGAGAAACGCATGTGCTGAACGAAACGCGACGGCCGTCCGGTCCGGCGCTTGCCCGGATTCACATCGAAGAAGTGCCCGGGCACCGTGATCACCTGTCGCTCGAGGGCCGCTTTGAAGAAGTCGTCGCTGTTTCGGAGCGACCGAGGTAGGCCGCTGAGGTTTCCCCATGCGTAGAAGGTCCCCTGCGGCTCGAGGTCGAACTTGACCCCGATGTCCTCGAGGCCCCGCACCAAGAAGTCGCGCTTCTTCTTGAACTCATCGTGGACCGCCTGCGTCTCGGTGAGCGTAGGCTCTTGCTGGACCAGGTCGATCGCCGCGCGCTGCATGGGCGCGACGCCTCCGCCATCGAGGAACGAGCCGGCGCTCGCGGCCGATTCGATGACGCGCTTCGGGCCGACAATCCAGCTCACCCGAAAGCCGGGGTACCGCCAGTTCTTGGTGAGCCCATCGAAGACGACGATCGGATCCTGATCGACGTCCTCGACATACTGCGCCGCGCTGACGATCGATTGGTCTCCCGTCCAGACGTAATGCGAATAGAACTCGTCGAGCAGAAGTGCGCAGTTCAAGTCTCGTGCGGTCTCCACCCAGCTGGCCAGGGCATCGCCTTCGACGACTTTGCCGGTCGGGTTGCACGGGTTGCTCGCAAGGATCGCGCCGAGCCCTCTTCCCAGGATTTCCTCTTCGAGCTCTTCTCGGGTGAACTCGTATGCATGTTTCGGGTCGAGTAAGATCGGGATGGGCAGAAATCGCCGAAACACGTCGAGCAGCTCTTCGTAGGCCGTGTAGTCCGGAAGGAAATGCCCGAGATGAATGGGCGCGATGGCCGCGCATGCGCGCATGACCGCGACTCGACCGCCGCCCGCAACACACACGTTCTCGGCAGAGTATTGAGACTTCATGCCACGACGAAAGAGCTCGTTGTAGAGG
>JABDJF010000492.1 GCA_013002645.1 Myxococcales bacterium | reverse complement strand
GGGTCTTCGTAGAGCTGCTTGATGCCTAGGCTGACCTTGCGGTCGTCGTGGTTGATCGAAAGGATGATCGCCTCGACCTCGTCGCCCTTGCGGTAAATGTCGGCAGGGTTGTTGATGCGCTGGGTCCAGCTGAGGTCCGACTTGTGGACCATGCCGTCGACGCCGTCCTCGATGCCGACGAAGACGCCGTAGTCGGTGATCGAGCGAACCCGGCCCTGAATGATGTCGCCCGGGTTGTACTTCTGCGTGAAGACCGTCCAGGGGTCGGGCTCGAGCTGCTTGAGGCCCAAGCTGATGCGTTTGTTCTGTGCGTCGAGGTCGAGGACGACACATTCGACCTCTTGGCCGACCTCGAGCACCTTCGAGGGGTGCTTTGGCTTGGCCCAGGTCATCTCGCTGACGTGGATGAGGCCCTCGACGCCCTGCTCGAGCTCGATGAAGGCGCCGTAATCGGTGAGCGACACGACCTTGCCCTTGACCTTCTTGCCGGCGACGTAGTGATCCGTCGCGACGTTCCATGGGTCTTCCATGGTTTGCTTGAGGCCAAGTGACACGCGCTCGGTGTCGGCGTTGTATTTGAGCACCTTGACGGTGACCTCGTCGCCCACCTCGAAGACCTCGGACGGGTGATTGACCCGGCCCCAGCTCATGTCGGTGATGTGAAGCAGGCCGTCGATGCCGCCGAGGTCTACGAAGGCACCGTACTCGGTGATGTTCTTGATCGTGCCGGTGACGATCTGATCTTCCTGAAGGTTCTCGAGGGTGGCTTCCTTGAGGCGGTCACGCTCCTTCTCGAGAAGGACGCGGCGCGAAAGCACGATGTTGCCGCGTTTCTTGTTGAACTTGATGACCTTGAACTGGAACGTCTGCCCGAGAAGCCGATCCAAGTTGCGAACCGGCCGGAGGTCGACCTGCGAGCCGGGAAGGAAGGCCTTCACGCCGCCGCGGATGGTCACGGCGAGGCCGCCCTTCACGCGCTGGGTGATCGTCCCTTCGATGAGCTCGTCACGCTCGCACGCGGCGCTGATTTCATCCCAGACCTTGAGCTTGTCCGCCTTCTCCTTGGAGAGCATGACGAGGCCGTCTTCGTTCTCCTTGGATTCGATCAACACGTCGACGGCATCGCCGGCGGTCGCCGAGATGTTGCCTTCTGCGTTGATGAACTCGTGGAGCGAGATGACGCCTTCGGACTTGTATCCGATGTCGACGACGACCGAGTCTTTGCCGACCTTCAGGATGGTCCCAGCGACGATGTCGCCTTCGCGGAGCGCGTCTGTTCGGGTGGCCGAGGCTTCAAAAAGAGCTGCGAAGCTCTCGGGGTCGGGGGTTTCGTTTTGAATTTGTGTGGTTTCGGTCATGTAATATTCGCTGCTTCCGGTGCGTTCGTCAGAGCGCGGCACAGCTGGCCGGGTCTCCGAAGACCCCCGGAAATGCAGGGGAGTGCCTGGGTAGCAGGGGAGTTTGGGGGTGTCAATTGCAGGCTTGGACGAGCTCGAGCACGTGTTGGACCACCGATTCGAGGTCGATGCTGGTGCTGTCGAGGATGACGGCGTCCTCGGCGGGGCGCAGGGGAGCGATGGCCCGGGTGGAGTCCGCCTCGTCGCGGGACCTGATTTTGGCCAGGATTTGGTCGTAGTCGGCCTCGGCACCCCGGTTTCGCAGGTCCCCGACTCGTCGCCGGGCCCGCTCTTCGGCGGAGGCGGTGAGAAAGAGCTTCACCTCGGCATCCGGGAAGACCACGGTTCCGATGTCGCGGCCCTCGAGCACCACGCCGCCGTCGCGACCCAGATCGCGCTGCATCTCGAGCAAGGCGCGGCGGACCCCCGGATAGGCGCTCACCCGGCTGGCGCCGGCGGACATCTCGGGGGTCCGAATCTCGTCGGCTCGATCTTTGCCATCGATCAGAAGTCGAGGTGTTCCGTCGTCTTGCGGCGCAAAGCCGAGGCCTGCCTGAGCCGCGACCGCCGCGACGGCGGCTTCGTCGTCCCAGGCGATGCCCCGGTCGCGCGCCGCGAGTGCAACGCCGCGATAGAGGGCGCCGGTGTCGACCAGGGTGTAGCCGAGGCGCTGTGCGAGGACCCGGGCGGTGGTGCTCTTTCCGACGCCGGCGGGGCCGTCGATGGCGATGACAGGGCGCGGTCGGGTCATCGGGTTTCCTCCGTGATGTCGGCTCCGAGCGATCGCATGAGCGCCACGAAGCCCGGGAAGCTGGTGTCGACGGCCTCGGCGCCCTCGATCACCGATTCGCCCTCGGCCACGAGTCCGAGCAAGGCCGCAGCCATGGCGATGCGGTGGTCGCTCCGGCTTTCGATCGTTGCGCCGTGAAGCGGAGCGCCCCCGGTGATGATCATGCCATCGGGGAGCTCCTCGCACGGGACGCCAAAGGCCTGCAGCACGTTCGCCATCGTGGCGATGCGGTCGCTCTCTTTGACCCGCAGCTCGCTGGCGTCCCGAATTTCGGTGTTCCCTTTGGAGACGGCGGCCAAGGCGCAGACCGCGGGAATCTCGTCGATCATTCGGACGATCAGCTCTCCGCCGGCGACGGCGCCACGAACGCCGCGGTGCGCGACACTGATTTCGGCCATCGGTTCATCGCCTGCACCGTGTCCGCTCGATCGGTGCGAGGCGTTCGCGCCGAGCAAACGCAACCAGTCGAAAAGGCCCGTCCGCGTCGGATTCACACAGACGTCGCTCACGCTCACCTGGCTGCCCGGCACCATCGCCGCAGCGAGCAACGGGAACGCGGCGCTCGATGGATCCCCAGGGACGTGCCAGTCGAAGGGCTCCCAACCTCCAGCCCATTCGAGGTTTGGATCGAGAACGACGGAGGCGCCGGCGGTTTGGAGAGGCACGCCGAGGGCGAGCATCATGCGCTCGGTGTGGTCGCGCGAGAGGACAGGCTCCTCGATCGCCGTCGGGGCGCCGGCATAGAGGCCGCTGAGAAGCAGGGCGCTCTTCACTTGGGCGCTCGCGATGGGCATGGCGTACTCGATGCCCTGTAGGGCCTCGCCCTCGACCAAGGGGGCGATCGAGATCGGAGGGTAAAGCTCGTCGGGTTTGGCCCCTGCGCTGCCTGCAATATGGGCGCCCCGGGCGCGGAGCGGCTTGATGACGCGGCCCATCGGACGGCGCGTGAGCGATTCATCGCCGACCATGCGCGTGCCGAAACGTTGGCCGCTCAGCAGGCCGGCCAGCAGCCGCATCGTCGTGCCCGAGTTGCCGCAGTCGATCACATCGCCCGGCATTCGAAGTCCGTGCAGGCCGAGGCCTTGCACCGTCGTGGCCTCGTCCGTGCTTCTGACGGCAATGCCCATCGAGCGGAACGCTTGGCGTGTCGCCGCGTTGTCCAAACCTTCGGATAGGCCGGTGATGCGGGAGCGGCCGCGGCCCAAGGCGCCGAAGATGAGGCTGCGATGGCCGATCGATTTGTCGCCGGGCACGCGAACGCTACCGCGAAGCGGCCCCGAACGGCGGACGCGGTAGCGCTTCTTGGCGCCGCTCGACGCGTGACTAGACACGCGACCCCTTTAGCACGCGCTCGAGCGCGTGGAGAAAGCGCTCATTCTCCTCCGGCTTGCCCACGGTGACGCGGATCCAGGATTCGAGTGGTGCAGCCATCGCGCGCACGATCACCCCTTCACGGAGCAGGTCTTCGTAGACCGCCCTGCCCGCCCTTTGGACGTCGACCAAGACGAAATTGCCCTGGCTTGGTGCGATGCGTAAGCCCGTTGCCACCAACGCTTCGCCGAGCCTTTGGCGTTCGCGAACCGTGGCTTCGACGCTCCTGCGCAGATGCGGTTGGTCGCCGAGAGCGGCCTTGGCGGCGACCTGGCCCAGCGTGCCAACGTTGAACGGCGCGCGCAGACGGTTGAGATCGAAGACGAGCTCCGCCGTTCCGATCACGTAGCCCACGCGAAGCGCAGCAAGCCCATAGGCTTTCGAAAAGGTTCGGAGAATCGCCAGCCGCTCGCGCGCGTCGCGCAGCTCGGTTGCGGCGGCGAAATCCTCGGCGTCCGCGTACTCGACGTACGCTTCGTCGATGACCGCGAGCACGCGGTCGGGCAGGGAACGAAGGAGTCGCCCGAGCTCTCGCTTGGGGATGTAGCTACCGGTCGGATTGTTGGGGTTGGAGACGAAGAGAAGCTTGGTGTCGGGGGTCACAGCGTCGAGCAGGTCGTCGACGTTCCAGCGGAGGTCGCCGCGAAGCGGGACGGCGGTGAACCGCAGCTCCTGGGCGACCGATCCGATTCGATAGCAGGGAAAGGACGGGTGGCCGAAGACTGCGTGATCGCCCCGACCCCCAAACACCCGGCAGATCAAGTCGATTAGCTCGTTCGAGCCGTTGCCGAGACAGAGCTGCTCCGCAGTCACGCCGTGATGGCCCGCGAGCGCCTCGCGCAGCGCGTGGCCTCGGGGGTCGGGGTAACGCTCGAGCTGCAGGCTGCCGGCGCGCAGGGCCTCGACGGCCCTCGGCGACGGGCCGTAGGGGTTCTCGTTCGAGGCGAGCTTCACGACGTCGTCGATGCCGAGCTCGCGCCGGAGCTCGTCTTCGGGTTTGCCGGGCTCGTACGCCGTCAGCGCGAGGAGGTGGGGTGCCGCGAGGTCGCTCATGGGGATCGGTCAGCTCAAACGAGGATAGCTGCCGATGACCTTGGCATAACGGGAGATGCGGCGCAGCTCCTCGACGGCGGTGAGGATCTTGCGGTCGGTGATGTGACCGTCCATCTCGAGGAAGAACACATG
>JABDJF010000490.1 GCA_013002645.1 Myxococcales bacterium | reverse complement strand
GAGTTGCTCAATCGCGTCTGCGGCGCTCATCCGCCCCGCACCCCATGCCAGGCCGCCTTCAGGTCGGCCATCCGGGCGTACCGGTCGTCTTTGTTGTGATGCATCGCTCGTTCGATCACCCGTGCAGTCGCCGCGGGCACCTCAGCAATGGCGTCGATCGGAAGGCAATCACCCGCATCGATCTTCATCATTAGCCTGTCCAGATGTTTGTCGTAGAACGGCTTTTTCTCGCTCAGGGATTCGTAGAGCAGAACGCCGAGCCCATACACGTCGATGCGCTGGTCGACGTCGGTCTTCCCCGTCAACACCTCGGGCGCCATGTACGCAGGGGCCCCGCTGACTTCACCGGTCGCGGTCAGCCGGTCGAGACCAAGGATCTTCGAGGCGCCAAAGTCGACGAGGCGCGGACTCCCTTCCTTAGGCCAGATGACGTTGGCCGGCTTCAGATCTCCATGAAGCACGCCATGTTCGTGCGCTGCGCCCAGTCCGCTGCTGAGGGCATCAACCAAGGAGTCGGCCTCGTCGATGGTGACGGGGCCATTCGACAGCCGCTCGGCCAGCGTCTCCCCTTCGACGTACTCGGTCACGAGATACACCAGGCCCTCGTCGTCGATCCCGAGCTCGAGTAGGCGGACGATCGCTGGATGATCGAGCGCCTTGAGAATCGCCCCCTCCCGTCGGAATCGTCTCCGCGTCGATTCGTCTGCGAGATACTCCGCGCGCAGCAGTTTGACCGCCGCCTTCGATCCGCTCAGCTGATCCCGGGCTTCGAACACGTCGCCCATCGCGCCTCTTGCAAGCTCCGCGACCAAGGCATAGCGGCCGGCAAGGATGGTTCCAACGGCAATGGAAGTCGGGGTCGTCATGACTCGCTGGGAAGATAGCTCTCTTCGCAAACCCTCCCAACTGACGTACGCTCCGCCCGCCGATGACGCAGCCCAACCTCGATGACGCGCTCGCCAAGCTCTATGGGCTTCCCCTTCCCGCGATCGAGGTGCTCAAGCTGCGCGGGGATGCCTCGACGCGGAGCTATTTCCGCGTGCGCCTGTCCGAAGCGGGCGTGGGCAGCCCCCAAAGCGTCATTGCGATGCAGCTGCCAGAGGATGCGTTCGGTAGCGACGAGGGCGGCAAACCGGCGGACAGCGAACGCCTTCCGTTTCTCGAGATCGCCGAGCTCCTCGGCTCCAAAGGGCTGCCGGTCCCGTCGATCTACGTCGAAGATCTCACGAACGGGATCATCCTGCTTGAAGATCTTGGAGACACGACCTTCGAGCAACGTCTGCGCGGCCAACCGCGCGCCGACTGGCGACGCCTCTACGGGGACGCCGTCGACTTACTCGCGGAGCTGCACGATCGCTGCGCGGCGCTCCCCGAAGCATCGATCGTCTCGCGACGCCGCTTCGATCGCGAGCTCATCGACTGGGAGCTGGATCATTTCCGCGAGTGGGGGCTCGAGGCACCGTTTGGTCCGCTCGATCAGGCGCAAAGCGCGACTCTTCACGACGCCTTCTCGAGGATTGGGTCTGCGATCGAGGCCATGCCGGTGGGCTTCGTACACCGGGACTATCAGTCGAAGAACTTGATGGTGGGGCCCGGCGGTCGGCTCACGCTCATCGATTTCCAGGATGCGCTCCAGGGTCCCCGCGTGTATGACCTCGTTGCCCTGCTCTGTGACTCGTACGTCCCGCTGGACCTCGGCCTGCAGGAATCCATGATCGATCGCTATGCCGCACTGCGTCGTATCGAGCCGTCCGAGCTTCGCCGCGAATTCTGGCTGGTCACCCTTCATAGGAAGCTCAAAGACGCGGGGCGTTTCGTCTTCATCGATCGAGTCCGCAACAACGGGGATTTCCTCCAATGGTATCCTCAAAGCCTCCTTTATGTGGGGCGGGCGATGGAGCAGTCGCCAGGCTTTGCGGGGCTGAGAAGCCTCTTGGCGGAGGCGATTCCGGGTTTTCCCGATAGGGTCACGAAACCTGACTCTGAGGCGGAATAGACCAGCAAGCGCCCGTGTTCACCCCATGAGCGAGAGGGGTGAAACCGCGCACCAAACTGTACGCTCTTCTCTCCCACCATCCGACATCCAACCGCACCGGTTTCACCTCTCTCGCCATTCCTACCCGCGTCGGGATTTGTTGCGGGCGCTGGGAGGAGCGGTAGACTCTGATTTCGCTTCCATGAGAATCCCCTTCCATGCACTCGCTCTCGCCGCGATGCTCTTGCTGGACGCCGCGTCGGTCAGCGCGGCAGATTGCTCGTGCGAGCAGCTGTCTGCGGTGGGTTGCAGCGACGGTGCAGAGCTCCTCGAGGAGCCCGCCGGGCCGCCTTTGTGGTGCGAACGAAGCGACGACCCCCGCTGCATGCCCGCCAACACACACGGCACCTCCGTTCACACCTTGGTGCCAGTGGCCATGAGCTGGGCTCAACCAATTCGATGGGACGCGCCTCCCCGCACAGGCATCCGATTGGATGCCCGTGCCGACGGAGATCCGCGAACCGAGTACTCACGAAGAGTCGAACGGCCTCCGCGCTAGAGCCGGCCGCCTTCAGCAGGCGGTCGTCCCGGCATTTGGTTCGTTCATTTGAACGTTGAGTTTGTTTCGAGCTCGCCGCTCAGTCGCGGCGCGAGGATAAGATTATGAGTAAAGGTTCATCA
>JABDJF010000486.1 GCA_013002645.1 Myxococcales bacterium | reverse complement strand
GACGTGGATCGGCCCCGCATCGCGCTCGAGCAAAAAGAAGCCTGGGCGCGGGCCGTCGAAAACGGAATGCGGCTTCGCAAAGGCCGCGAGCATCAGTTCCACGACATTTACTTCGACGACTTCATGGCCGACCCGATCGGCGAGGTCGCCAAGGCCTACGCCCGCTTCGGTCAGCCCTTCACCGAGCGCGCCAAAGAGGCGCTCACCGCCTGGCGGGAGGCGCACAAGCCGGGGCAGTTCGGCACGCACAACTACACCCGCGACGATTTTGGTCAATCTCCTGCACAGATTCACGAGCGCTACGCCGCGTACCTGGAGCGGTTTCCCGGCGTCCTGCAGAAGCGAGGGAGGAGCGCCGCATGATCAAACGAAGCGCCGAAGAACGCGCGCTCATCGCCGACGCCGAGCGCATGTTCCCGACCTCGACCCGTTGCCTCACCTTCGAGCCGGAGCTCAACTTCTGCGTTGGGAAGGCCCAGGGCAGCCACATCTGGGACGTGAGCGGCAACCGATACATCGACTATTTGCTGGGCTCGGGGCCGCACGTCTTAGGGCACGCCCATCCCGCGGTGCTAGAGGCGCTCCGATCGGTTCCTGAAGCTGGAACCTCTCACCTCATCATCAACGAGCATGCCGTCGAGCTCGGCAAGAAGATCATCGAGCACGTCCCCTGTGCCGAGATGCTGAGCCTGCACAGCAGCGGCAGCGAAGCAACCTTCTTTGCGATGCGCCTGGCGCGCGTCTACCGCAAGCGCGACAAGATACTGAAGTTTGAAGGCGCGTACCACGGCATGAACGACTACGCGATGATGAGCAATCAGTGGACGATGGGCGCGCCGTCGTTTCCAAAACCGATCCCGAACACCCACGGCATCCCCCGCTCCGTGAGCGACGAGGTGCTGATCGCGCCGTTCAACGACCTCGAGACCACGGCCGCGATCATCGCAGAGCACCATGACGACCTGGCAGGCGTCATCGTCGAGCCGGTCCAGCGAACGTTCGAGCCGAGGCCCGGCTTTTTGCAAGGCGTCCGAGAAGTGACCGGGAACTACGATATCCCGCTGATCTTCGACGAAGTCGTGACCGGTTTTCGCATGGGGCTCGGCGGGGCCCAAGCGGCCTACGGCGTCACGCCCGACCTTTGCGCGCTTGGCAAAGTCATCAGCGGTGGGCTTCCGCTCGGCGTTCTGTGCGGGCGCGAGGACCTCATGGCGATCGCCAACCCGAAGCGGCGTCTCCAGATGCTTCCCTACTCGATGCAGACCGGAACGTTCTCCTCGAACCCTGTCTGCGCCAGCGTTGCCTGCGCGGTCATCGAAGAGCTCGAGAAGCCGGGCATCTACGAGCGCTTAGACCAGGTCGGGACGAGGGTTCGCGCGGGGCTTCGAGAAGCGATCGATCATGCGGGCATCGAAGCCTGCGTCACGGGCGTGCCCAGCGTGTTCGAGATCTGGTTTACCAAGGACGAACCCTATGATCATCGCTCGGCCCGAGATTCGGAGTTCTACAAGAACATCCGCTTCTCGGATCTGCTCCTTCAGCAGGGCGTGCTCAAAGCGGCGGAAAAGTTCTTCATCTCCGCGGCGCACAGCGATGGAGACATCGAGCTGACCATCGCGGCGTTTCACGTTGCCCTCGAGCAGCTCGCCAGGGAGGTCGCATGAAGCGGGTTGTGGTCACCGGCGCGTGCGGAAACATCGGCGCTCACGTCGTGGACCTGCTGGTGCAGCGCGGCTACTCGGTTCGGGCGGTGGATTTGGACAAGGCCGGCTGCCGCAGGACCGCGGCGCGCTGGGGTGACCAGGTCGAAATGCGGTTCGGCAGCGTTTGCAACGAGGCTTTGGTTCGCGAGGTCGTTTCCGGCGTCGATCACGTCATCCACTTGGCGGCCATGGTGCCGCCTGGAACCGACGTCGACCAGGCTGCCGGATATGCCGTGAACGTGGGCGCCACGCGCTTGCTGGTCGCCGCGTGCGAGGCGCAGGCAAAGCCGCCGCGCCTGACCTTTACCTCGACGGCCGCGATTTGGGGGCGAAACGACCAGGTCGACGGCCCGCGGCGAGCCGACGAAGAAGTCTCGCCGAGCGACAACTACTCCCGTCAAAAAGCGGAGTGCGAGGCGATGCTCGAGAGCTCGAGCCTCAGCACTGTCATCCTTCGAATCGCGATGACGCCACCCGTGGCGCCGGGCGCCCTCTCCCCCTTCGTCTTCGACATGCACCCCGACATGAGGGTCGAGTTCACGCACCCCAAAGATCAGGCCCTCGCCATCGTCAATTCGCTGGTCGTCGACGAAGAGGTCGTTGGCAAGACGCTCTGCCTCGGTGGCGGCGCCCGCAATCGCTACCGGTATCGCGAGTTCATGAACATGGCCTTTGCCGCGATGGGGATTCCCGCCTTGCCCAGGTCGGCGTTCGGCGACGCGCTTTTTCTCACCGACTGGGTCGATTCCGAGACGTCTCAGGCGATCCTCGACTATCAGCGGCGCGGTGCGGACGAGTACTTCGAAGAGGTCGGCGCCGAGCTCGGTCGAGCGCTGCCCCTGGTGAAGCGGATCGGAGCTGCGCTCACGCCCGTCATCCTTGCGCATTCGCGGCACCATGCGCTGGAAGAGGGAAAGAAGGCTCGCATTCCCAACGCATACCGGGCGATCGCGACGTTCCGCCGCGCCCTCACGGCTGCAAAGAGTTACCTCTAGGACCAAAGCGACGATGGAAACCAGCAACGGGGTACTCGACGCAGTTCTGAAGGACTTGTCGCTTCCACGCATCGAAGAGCGTTTCCATCGCGACTTCTTCTACGAGCTCGGCCTGAAGTTCCCCGGGCAGTACGGCATCGCTTGCCGCGATGTCGCAAGCTGCGTTCGGCGCGCGGAGGCGCTCGGCGCCGGTCCGTTCATTCATGCCACGGTTCCCGCTCCAAACTGGGTCGAAAACGGCGAACGGGTACGCCGCTGCAAGCTCGAGGTCGCGCTTGGCTACGCAGGCGACGCTCAAATTGAGTTTCTTGGACCCGGGCGAGGCACCCAACACTACGCACGCGCGCTCGTCGACGCGGACATCGCGTTCCACCACGTGGGCATCTTCCAGCGTGGGGTCGATACGCTCGGCCAAACGCTTACCCGGGCCGGGTGCCCCGAGGTCGTTCGAGGTGGAGTCGCGCTCGGAAAAGCGCTCCGCATCGACTTCCGCTACTACGATTCCCGGGCAGAACACGACGTCTACCTCGAAGTCCTCGATTTCAGCTGCCTAGGCATGGAGTTCGGCCTAGGCCCGCTCATCCGCACCTACTCCGCCATACGGGACACGCTCCCCCCCTAAAACCCTCAATTTTCCGATGACTTAGACCCAACACCGCGAAAACCGCGCTTGGCGCGCTGGCACAGGCACTGACGCTGGCACCTGCACCGACACTGGCGGGCGGCGGCGGTGGCCCTGGATCCGGTCACCGGGGCTCACCTAACTAACCGAACACTTTGCCCCAACCGCTGGCACGCCCCGTGCTCTCCCTGCCAGCATGCTCGCGATCGCGCATGCCGCCTGCCTCATCGGCATCGAAGCCCATCCCGTTCAAGTCGAAGTGCGGCTGGGCGAAGGGCTGCCCGGGTTCGACATCGTCGGGCTGCCCGAGCGGGGCGTTCGGGAGAGCCGGATTCGGGTGCGCGCCGCCCTCTCGTCGATCGGCTTCGCGTTTCCGCCGCGGCACCTGGTCTTGAATCTGGCGCCTGGCGACGTCCCGAAGACTGGAGCAGGGCTCGATCTCGCGATCGCCGCGGCGATCTTGGCGGCGTGTGAAGGGGTTTCGTCCGAGCAACTT
>JABDJF010000736.1 GCA_013002645.1 Myxococcales bacterium | reverse complement strand
GCCTGGCATGAGCACGACCGGACGGCCGTCTCCGCGCGGCTGCGAGAGCAAGGAGGGGGCGTTTGGCAGGAGCGAGCCGACCTCGAACAGTGCGCGTGCCTCGAGAAACTTCAATGACGCCTTGGGTGTGCGGAGCCCGAATCGCTGCTGCCGGTTGTCGAACGGAGTGTTGAGCTCTTGCGCGTTGACCTCTGACATGATGAAGCTCCTCCGGTTAGTTCATCTATGAACTGCTTTAGGGCATTGCAAATGGTTCGCAAGTGAACTAATTGAGAAATGTGGAGAAAAAGCGCATTTCGGAGCTCGATGACATCCCGGAGTATGGCTCCTGGGTGGAAGTGGTGAAAACCTACATGAAGTGCCAGCGGCTTATGACCGCGCGACTGGCGCCGCTCGACCTGAGCATCGCGCGCTACGAGGTGCTGCTCGCCATCGCCCGCGACGAGGGTCTCTCCCAAAGGCGGCTCGCCGATCGGCTGTTGGTGGCCAAGAGCAACGTCACGGCCTTGATGCAGCGTCTCGAAGCGCTCGGGCTCATCACGCGGGAAAGCGACCCGGACGACGCGCGCGGGCACTGCGTCTACCTCACTCGAACCGGGCGAGCCATCCTCAAGAAAGGGGTCCGCGAGCAGGCGAAAGTCGTCAAGCTCATGATGGAAGGCCTCGGCGCCCAAGACGCCCGCGTGTTTGGACGGGTGATGCGAAGCGTGGGCGCAAGCCTCGACGAAGCGCTCGAAGGCGACGGCCCGAAGCCTCTTTGATGCGCGACACCGTTGCGCTGGACCCGTTCAGGGGCGCTCGCACTCGGAGGAGGCGCGGAGCTGCGTGATGACCGCCCGCCCTTCGGCCGCCTTGTTGAGGATGAAACGCCAGCTACCGACGGAAGACCTGGGCTGGATTTCCCAAGACATGCTTTGAAAGCCTTGGCGATTAATCGGTGAGCTCCAGTCGGCGGAGCCGTCATCGTCGAAGTCGATTTGGACCAAGAGCATGGCGCGCGGCTCGACGTCGGCGATGAGCTCGATGCGCACACAGCTGCTGGACCCCCGCTTGGCGAGCTGAGAGATGACGACCGGCGCTCCGACGAGCTCGATGGCGTAGTCATGCTCGTGCCAGGTCGGCACTTGTCGGACCTCACCGTCTTCGACGTCCCATTCGCAAGGCTGCTCGCCGCACCAGAACTGGAAGGCCGGGTCTTGCAGGATGTCGGTTTCGCAATAGCTGCCCGTCATGACGAGAAATACGGGAAGCAGAATCAGCAGTGTGAATCGGTTCATTGGTTTTTCCCAAATCGTGCGGTGACGCCGCCCATGACCACGCCGCCTCCGCTCTGATGGCGGTCGCCGAGGAGGTTCTCGAGCGACGGCGCAAAGAAGTAGCCGCCCTGCACGAAGAAGCCGAAGTGCTTGGCCACCATGCCCTCGATGCCGAGCAGGCCGGCGAGGTTGTAGCTGACCTTGAGCTCCCTGTACCTGACCCGGCCGGAATCGGCGCTCGTCCGGGTGTACAGATGCGAGCCGGTGAAGGCCGGCCCTACCCCGAACTGGACGTAGGCGCGGAAGCGCCCGTTGCGTGTCGGAACAAAGGCGCGAGCGTGAACGTCGAGCGACCAAGTGTTCCAATCGAACTTGTCGTCGTCGCCGAGACCGCTCGGCCGATACCAGACTTGGTTGTCGAGCAAGTTGGTTTGCAGGAGCAGGCTGAAGTACGGGAGCAGGATCTTTTCTACTGCGAACGACATGCGGTAGTGGCCCCCGCCGCTTGGTGAGTAGCCGAAGGCGTCGAGGCGACGCGTGTAATCGGTGTCGGGCGCCCAGCCACCGCCGAAGCCGATTTCGAAGCCCCAGGTTTGCCCGCCGGCGAAGCTTGGGTCGGCCTGGGCGGGCGCTGCAGAAAGGAAACAGGCCAAGCCAATGGGTATCGCGAAGATCGGTTTGGAAAGCATGCTTGGTACGAATGCAAACGCCGTGCCGGCCGAATGGCACAGTGGATTTGTGGGAATCGGAGCGCGACCCGTGAACACGATTCACAGCCTGTTGCTGAGAGGCTCGGCTTTGGGGGTTGCCTCGGTCGAACGCTACAATGAAGCGCGAGCTTTGTTGAATGCTCGGCAGTCGGGGGATGGGTGATGACCGAGGGACGCACGCGTAGAGTTGCGCTTCTTTTTTTGTTCGTCGGGGCGACGGCATGCAGCGCTGGGGGCGGGGAAGACAGCCCGCGCGGCGGGAGCAGCACGGGAGGGGAGCGCAATGCCATCTGTGCGACGGGCGAATCACGGGGCGAGGTGCAAGCGCCGGTGTTCGTCGCGAACCTCCGTGGCCAAACCAGCTGGTACGCGGCGCCGGTCGTTGCGGACCTCGACGGGGATGGGAGCAACGAGCTCATCGCGGCGTACTACTCGGTGTATGTGTTTGACAGTGAGCGTCAGCTGCTGGCCGATTCAGACGACGGGGACGAGGGGCGCGTCTATGCGCCACATGTGGTCGTCGACCTCGAGGGGGACGGCTCGAAAGAAATCGTGGTGGGGCGCGGGCACCGGGTGGTGGCCTACTCTTGGTCGGGGAGCTCGTCCGGGCTCGACCGCCGCTGGGTTGCCGACACGACCACGGCCGGGAATGCCCCGGAGGTGCGGGGGCTTGCCGCTGCGGACCTGGACGGCGACGGGCTCATCGAGGTGGTGGCGACGACGACGCAGACCGCCAGCACCGAAAGCGGGGGCGCGCAGGTGTTTGTCTTTGGCGCCGATGGGCGCAGCTACCAGCCGGCGGGCGGCCATCGACCGGCGTGGCCGCGGTACAATAACCTCTCGGGAGAAGGAAACGACGCAGACCGGAACCTTCAGGGGCACAGCGGGTTTGGCTGTTACGGACTCAACGTCGCGATTGGGGATATCGATGACGACCCCGAGCTCGAGGTCATCGCGACCTACGACAACCATCACATTCAGGCCTTCAACCACGACGGGGTTGCCATCGACACCGCGCCTTGGTTCAGCAACCGCCGCTCGGAGTTTGCCGGGGAGCGCCTGACTTGGGGGCAGTTCATTCGCTGGGCCGACCCGCAGGTCGAAGCGGACCATTACCACGACCAGGTGGGCGAGTGGCCGCACCCAAGCTGGGCGGAATGGCTGCAGTGGACGGCGTCGCCACCCAATGTCGTCGACCTCGATGGAGACGGCGATAACGAGGTGCTCGGCGTCCCGAACGTCGAGATGCACGAGCCCTATGAAACGCAAGCGTACGCACTGATGGTGCTCGAGGGAGCGTACGGAGACGGCTCGCGATCCGCGATGCGGCTGCCGGGATGGGAGAGCCTGCCGCGGGGGGATCGGCCCATTTTGGTGGACGGCTGGTATCCGCCGGGCGGGGTTCCTGCGGCCGCGACCGTGAATCTCCAAGGCGACGCGCGACCGGAAATCATCGTGTCGCTCAACGACGGGTTCCTCTATGCGTTCGGCGCGGACGCCGAGGTCTTGTGGCGGTTCGATTACACGCACGGCCGCGCGGTGATGTATGCGTCGGAGCCGGTGGTGGCGGACCTCAATCAGGACGGGTCACCCGAGGTGCTTTTTGCGACCTATGGTGCGCCAAACGTGACCGATTCGGGCAGGCTGATTGTGCTCGCCGCGGACGGAAGCTCGTTGCACGACATCGCCTTGCCGGACCCAGGCAGCAACGGAAATGGGAACGGGGCCCCCGCCGCGCCGAGCGTGGGAGACCTCGATGGCGATGGCGAGCTCGAGATTTTCGTGCAGACCTTTGACCACGGAATGGATGTGTTCCGTGTTCCGGGCTCGGGTGTGGACTGCCTGCCATGGGCGACGGCGCGGGGTGGTCCGTTGAGGATGGGGCAGCCGAACGGCGGGTGAGTGGATGGTGCTTCTGTGGCCATCGAGGCGGCTCTGCTCTCGCGGTTGGCGGTGCCACAGCAGGGGCTACGGAGGCGGGATGTCGTCAGGGCAGGTGACGGTGGTGCAAAGGGTTTTGATGCACGCGCCGTCTGTGGCGTCGACGCAGATCTCGACCGGGCCGGGGCGGTCGCAGTTGTAAATTGCATTCTGACCGATGACGTTACCGGACATTGGCATGTTCTCGGTGTTTTCGAAGGTTCCCCAGAGGGCCCTCAAGCTGAGCATCAAGGGCAGAGGCAGGCCGTCGGTTTCTTGGGCGCGCGTCTGGACCATCGTGCTGGTGTCGCCCGGTCGAATCATCGAGGGGATCGCGTTGATGATGTTCAAGTTCGGGCAGATGTTGCCGGAAGTGCCACCGGAGCCGCCGATGCCGCCGTCGCCTCCAAGGCCACCGCCGCCAGACTGACCGCCATCGCCTCCGAAGCCACCGCCGCCCGACTGACCGCCATCGCCGCCGATGCCGCCGGTGCCGCCGTCGCCTCCAAAGCCGCCATCGCCTCCAAAGCCGCCATCGCCTCCAAAGCCGCCGTC
>JABDJF010000466.1 GCA_013002645.1 Myxococcales bacterium | reverse complement strand
GATTCCATTGACGACATTCTGCCCGCGCGGTATGGGCCGACCTTCAGCGGTCGACCGGCGTGCCTGCAGCGGCGCCTGGACGGCAGAAGGTAGGGGCATGACACAAATCCAGCGCGCACTGATTTCGGTCTCCGACAAAACAGGCGTCGTCGAGTTTGCCAAAGGGCTTGCCGAGGCTGGCGTCGAGATTCTCTCGACCGGCGGCACCGCCCGCGCGCTCCGGGAGGGTGGAGTCCCAGTCATCGACGTCTCCGAGTACACGGAGTCGCCCGAAATTATGGACGGTCGTGTCAAGACCTTGCATCCGCGGGTCCACGGAGGGATTCTCATGCGCGATAGCCGTGACGACCGCGATGCGCTCGGCGGGATTGGCGGCAAGCCGATCGATCTCGTTTGCGTGAACCTCTATCCCTTCGAGCAAACGGTCGCGCGAGGCGCGTCTCACGAGGAGACGATCGAGAACATCGACATCGGCGGCCCCTCGATGGTGCGAAGCGCGGCCAAGAACCAGGCGCGGGTCACGGTCGTGACCGAGCCCGCGGACTATGCAGAGGTGTTGGCCGCCGTGAAGTCCGGCGATGGTCCAAACGAGTCGCTCCGTGCGCGCCTGGCCGCCAAGGCGTTTACCCAGACCGCAGCCTATGACGGCGCGATTTCTGCCTATCTGACGTCGCAGGGAAGCGAGTCCAGATTCCCAGGGGCGCTCACCCTGAGCTTCACCAAGGCCTATGACGTTCGATACGGCGAGAACCCGCACCAGCAGGGCGCCTTTTACATCGAGCGCAACGCGCCCAGCGGTAGCCTGGCCTTGGCTCAGTCGCTCGGCGCAGGCGGCAAAGAGCTTTCCTTCAACAACCTGGTCGACGTGGATGCCACCATCGAAGCGGTTCGCGAGTTCGACGGGCCCGCCGCGGTCGTCGTCAAGCACACCAACCCCTGTGGCGTGGCCACTGCGGCAACGCTCGAAGAGGCATACCGGATCGCCCGAGAAGCCGATGCACAAAGCGCCTTCGGCGGAATTGTCGCCTTGAATCGAGAGGTTGACGAGGCGACCGCAAACGCCGTTGCCGAAACGTTCATCGAATGTATCATCGCACCGAGCTTCGCGCCGGCCGCGCTCGAACGCCTGCAAAAGAAGAAGAACCTTCGAATCTTGGCAACCGGGGATTGGCTGCCGGCCGACTACGCCGCACTTCAGTTTAAACGCATCGGTGGTGGCTTGGTCGTTCAGGATCGCGATGCCAGCGGTCCGAGCGAGGTGCGTGCCGGCAAGGTGGTCACCAAACGTCATCCGACCGACGATGAAATGCGCGCGCTCGATTTCGCCTGGCGCGTTTGCAAACACGTGAAGTCGAACGCGATCATTTTTGCCAAGCCCGACCGTACGGTGGGCGTGGGCGCCGGACAGATGGCCCGCGTCACCGCCGTTGGCATCGCAGCACAGAAGGCGGGAGAGCTCTCGAAGGGAGCCGTCATGGCTTCAGACGCCTTCTTCCCATTCCCCGACGGCATCGAAGCCGCGGCGAAGGTCGGCATCACCGCCGTCGTGCATCCCGGCGGCTCCAAGGGAGACGAGAAAGTCATCGCGGCTGCCGATGCCGCCGACATGGCGATGGTCTTCACCGGCGTACGCCACTTCCGGCACTGACGATGCGGGTTCTCATCGTTGGAGGTGGCGCGCGCGAACATGCGCTCGCATGGCGCCTGTCGCAGGACAGGGGAGTAGACGTCATCGGGGCTCCCGGCAACGCGGGCATCGCCGCGATCGGTCGAACGGTTCCGGTCGATCCAAGCGACGCCGATCAGGTCGTCGCGCTCGCTAAAAACGAGTCTGCGGATCTGGTGGTCGTCGGCCCTGAGGCTCCGCTCGTTGCCGGCGTCGTCGACGCGCTCCGCGACCGCGGCATCGAGGCCTTTGGTCCCGGTCGCGACGCCGCTCAGCTCGAGGGCTCCAAAATCTTCTCGAAGGAGTTCATGGCGCGTCACGCGATTCCGACTGCTGGATTTGCCGTGTTCGATGATCCGGATGCGGCGACGCGCTACATCGAAGAAGCGAACCGACCACTCGTCGTAAAGGCTGACGGTCTGGCCGCGGGGAAGGGCGTCATCGTCGCGAACGACGCCGCCGAAGCGATCTCTGGCGTCGATCGCATCATGCGAGAGCGCGCTTTCGGTGAGGCGGGCGATCGCGTCTTGATCGAAGAGTGCCTCGTCGGGGAAGAGGTGAGCTATCACGTCGTCTCCGACGGCGAACGATTCATCCCCTTGGCGCCCGCTCAAGATCACAAGCGCGCGTTCGACGGCGATCGGGGTCCGAACACTGGCGGCATGGGCGCCTACTCGCCGCCGCCGGTCGTGACCGCCGACATCGAACGGAAGATCCTCGACCGAGTGGTCGAGCCGACGCTCCGTGGCATGGCCGCCGAGGGACGACCGTTTCGCGGGGCGCTGTTCGTGGGGCTGATGATCGTCGATGGCGAGCCGCTGGTGCTCGAATACAACACGCGGTTCGGAGACCCGGAGTGTCAGACTCTGATGACGCGCTGGAAGGGCTCTATCCTGCCACTCATTCAAGGCTCTGCCCGGGGTGACTTCGGAGGGTTGACGCCCGAGTGGGAGGCGCCAACTTCGCTGTGCGTGGTGCTTGCCGCAGGAGGCTATCCCGGCAGCTATGAGAAAGGGACGCCCATCCAAGGCCTCGACGCGGCATCGGCGATCCCGCACGTCACCGTGTTCCATGCAGGCACCGCGCTCCGCGGCGACACCGTAGTCACGTCGGGTGGACGCGTGCTCTCGGTCACCGCGATTGGTGAATCGATCGACGAAGCAGCCGAGCGCGCCTACGACGCGGCCGAAAAGATCGACTTCAAAGGGAAGCAATTTCGCCGGGACATCGGCTGGCGGGCCCGCAGCCGCTGATGGGCGATCTTGCCTCGCTCGTTCGGGTTCTTGCCGAGGGCGGCGTCGTGGCCTGTCCGACTGAAACCTGGCTCGGGCTGCTGGCCGACGCTCGAAACGAGAAGGCGGTCGAACGCGTTGCGGAGCTCAAGGGGCGCCCCTCCGACACGCCGATCGCCTTGCTTCTGCCGGATGCGGCCTCGTTGAACGCCGTCGCGGAGCCCCCGTCGGCAGCGGCGAAGGCCCTGATTGCGGATCATTGGCCCGGCCCGCTGACGATACTGCTAACGGCGAAATCGGGTTTGAACCCTCGGCTTTGCAGAGATGGCAAGGTCGGCGTCCGAGTGCCCGGCCCGAGTCCAGCCGCAGACCTCGTCCGGGCGTTTGGCCACCCGGTGACCGCGACGAGCGCCAACAGGACCGGAGAGCCACCGCTCCAAAGCGCAGCGGAGCTTCCCGGCGAGCTCGCCGAGGGGCTTGGGGGGCTCGTGCCCGGCATCTCTCCCGGAGGCGCCCCGTCGACCTTAATCGACTCGACCAGCACCCCGATGGAGATCCTTCGGGCAGGCGCCGTCGCCATCGACCCGGCCGCTCTTTGACAGACCCGGCCATGCTGCGTCACTCTTCGCGAATGGAGGACCGATGGCGCTGATCGAAACTCAAGAAGCCGCACGTCGCTTGGCAAGGGCCATCTCGAGTGACCTTGCTCTCTACAACGAAGACAAGATTGCCGAGGGGATTCGAAACGATACTCTTTTCGACGTGATGGAAGAGGAAATTCAAGAAGGACGTGACCTTTACCAAAGCCGCGTCTCACCCGACCTTCTGGGTCGGAACCTCTACGACCGCGCCATCATCGACCTCATGGTTCGCTCTAAGGCGCACGTCGAATCGCCGATGTGGTAGGCCAGCGACTGCCATGAGTCTCATCCATACCGGGCGGCTGGCCTCGGCCGGCTGCCTTGCTTTGTTTGTTGGTCTTTGCGTTCCGGGATGCAGCGACGAGCCAGGCTCCAGCGGGGGCGCCGGTGGAGCGGCTGGAGTGGGCGGTGCTCAGGCACCACCGCAGTTCCCTGGCCTCTGGGAGGGAGGGAGCCGCGGGGTCGATCTCTGTTTCTACATCGCTGACGACGGCTTGAAGCTCGAAGCGAGCCCCAGCTGCAGCCTCTCGGGGGAGTCCGGGTACTCCTTCGACCTCGACGTCGAGCTCGTGGGGGTCGATCAAGACGGGCAGCCCTGCAGCTTCACGCTTCGGTACGAGGATCCCGTCACCATCAATCAGGCAGGCAATTCATTTCGAGCCTCCGAGATCCCAGCGCCGGGCGACGATGCCGTGTACTTGTTCTCAGGCGAGATCGTGGGTGAAGCGGCCTCTGGGATCGCTCGTCGGGACGTCGGCGAGTCGAACTGTCGCGTCGGCTGGGCGGCGTCGATCTCCCGGGAATGCGACGAGACGGCAGAGAGCATCTGCCTCGCTCTTCTCAACTGTTGCCGTGCGATTCTCGTCAATCCGGTCTTCTTCGAAACCTGCAATTCCGTGGTGCTCGAGTGCGATGCGGTTCGATGCCAGACCGCGCGCGACGGCTACCCACAGTGCGCCGAAGAGCCGGAGCTCTAGCAACGTCGACTAGTCGCGTCGAAGCGAGCGCAAGGCGTTTTGGAAATCCTCCGGCGGCTCGGTTTCGAAACGCATCGCCTCTCCGGTGATCGGATGGGCAAACGAAAGGACCGCCGCGTGAAGCGCCTGGCGCCCCAGCTCGGTGGCGGCACGGCGAAGCTCGGGGTCTCGAATCGACTTTCCATAGAGCGGATCTCCGAGGACCGGGTGCCCGTGTTCGGCGAGGTGCACCCGAATCTGATGGGTGCGCCCTGTCTCGAGACGACAACGGACCAGAGCACTTCCGTGCAAAGGCTCGATCGAATCTAGTTCGGTGACAGCTCGGCGGCCTCGGTCGGTGCGCGAGGTGAACTTCTTTCGATTCGCCGGATGCCGCCCATGCAGGGTCTCGTAGCGGATCGACTGCGGTGGCCTTCCTACTGCGATGGCGAGATAGGCCCGCTCCAGGCTGTGTTGCTGAAACATCCCGACCAGCCGCTCGTGGGTCTGGGGGGTTTTCGCGACGACCATCGCCCCGCTGGTGTCCTTGTCCAGCCGGTGCACGATGCCAGGGCGCAGCGGGTCGACGCCGCCCTGGACCTCGGCGTGATGCAGCAGCGCGTTGACGAGTGTTCCGTCGGGGTGGCCTGGAGCCGGGTGAACCACGAGGCCCGCTGGCTTGTCGATGATGATCAGGTGATCGTCCTCGAACAGCACCTGCAGGGCAATCGCCTGGGGCTCGGCGCTCATCGCCTCGGGCGGGGCAGGCTGAATCACGACCTCTGCGCCAGTCACTGCCTTGGTTTTGCGTGAAACCACCTCGCCGGACTGCTCTACCCGGCCTTGCTCGATCCATCGCTGGAGCGCGCTTCGGGAGAACTCAGGGCATCGCCGGGCCAGGACGCGATCGATGCGTTCCCCAGCGTCGTCCGCGGATAGCGTGAGGACCGTCGGCGCCGGCGCCGATTCCGACATCGTTTACTCGAGTCTCTTGATGAGTTGGTGGGCGTTGGTCTGCATGTCGATGTTGCGGAACACGCAGATGCCCAGCTCGGGATCGAGGCTGTTGCAGTGATCGGC
>JABDJF010000446.1 GCA_013002645.1 Myxococcales bacterium | reverse complement strand
GTGGAGTAGAGCAGCGAACCCGTGGGGCAACGTGGAGGCCGATGCCCGGGATCTAGGCGGGTCGTTTTCGCGTACGCCCGACTCGACTGAGGCATCCCGCCGAGAACAGCGCTCTTGTGGGCTGAGCGCTAGCGCACTCCGTGCGCAGCCCACGCTGCAAACGCAAAAGCTGCGCTCCAGCATCCGGGGTTCTGGGTCAATCGCGGGCTTCGGCTTGGCACGACTGATGCACCTCCATAAACGCGCCTGCTCAACCGGGGAGGTTGTTTGTGCATCATTCAATGCGAGTTCTCTGGGCATTGGCCCTTGGCTCGGCGCTATGGAGCTGTGGCGATCCCGGGTATTCGTTCGGGAGCTATGATGAATGGATCAACCGAGTCGCACCGCTATCGGACCGGTACTGCGGCAGGGCCATAGAGTGCGCGCCTCGTGCGGTGGGACGAGATGTCGACATTTGCCGTCTGACAGTTCTTTCAATGACTTTCGAGGTCGATGAGGAGTGCGAAGAGGCGCTTCTGGCAGTCGTCGAATGCGCCGAGCAGTCGCCTTGTCTCGAGTTCCCCATCTTCATCGACATGCTCGCGGGCGGTTGTCCGAACGAGGTGGAGGCCTTCAAGACCTGCATCCAGCCCTCATCGGCCTCGAGAGGAAGGGTCCCATGAGCGCGAAAGCACGACTACGCGTCCTCGCTGTGATCCTGCTCCTTGGTGCGTGCGGCGAAGGAGATCCCAATGCACGGCTCTACGCAGCGATCGATGGCTACTGTGCGCTCGCGGTCCGCTGCGTGGCAGTAGCTCCTTCTCCTTTCCCGGGCACCGTCGAGGAGTGCAGCGATGCTCAGATGATGGGGCTCGCTATGTTTCATCACGTATACGGCGCCGGCTGCATCGACGCCTACCTCGAGCAGGTGGACTGCCGCCTCGAACACGACTGCGATCTGTCTCCTGAACTGTCATGCCCCGATGGCGGGGTGGAATGCGAGCTTCGGTACCCGTGTGAAGAGCTCGTTCCCGCAGCCGCGCGAGCCTGCGGCGGGTTCTCGAGCGGACCCGATCTCGGCATCGGCACGGAAGCGCAATGAAAAGGAAGGTCACGCAAGAGGAAAGGCGGCGCGCATGCGATTGAAAGCAAAATGGATCTTTATGGCGCTGTTGGTTGGACTTGTCGCCGCTCCGGTGCTCAGAGGTTGCGGCGGCGACGGTGAACCCAGAGAGCGCGACTTCCTGATCGTGGTCGAGAGCGCCTTGAGTGAGCCGCTCCGGACAAGCCTCGAGCGGCACGCGGAAAACATGCAAATCGCAAACATCGAGGTGCATATCGTCACTTGGGACCCCGGCACGGTCGAAGAGCTCAGAGATCTGTTGTTCGACTACATCGACGAGCACGGCATCGAAGGCGCGCTTCTCATCGGTGACCTGCCCGCAGCGTGGTACGAGCAGACTGCGTTTGGGTATTACGAGCAGTTTCCGATCGACCTATACTTGCAGGACCGCGACGCGACCTGGACGGACGAAGACGACGACGGGCGCTTCGACGGGCACTCGGAGCTCCATTTAGATATTTACACCGCGCGCCTTCACGGGACGCCCGAGGAGCTGATCGACTATTTCGCGCGCGCGTACTCCTATCGGTGGGACGGGCCGTTGGTTGACGTCTCTGCCTTCATTTTCATCGACGATGACTGGTCGAGTGCTCGCACGGAAAAGGCATTTCATCTCAGCGGCCTGTACTCGACCGTGGACCTTCGCAAGGAGCCGTTCGAGACCACCGCGGAAGCCTACCTAGAGAAGATGACGGCGGACGGCGCAGAGTTCGTTTACCAGTGGATGCACGCGTCGCCTCGTCTCGTGCAGTTCGAGCATCATCCTGAGGGCGGCGACGTCACGCACACGCGTATCATGCGGACGCAGGTCCGCGAGCTCAACTTCAAGGGCTCGTTCTACAACCTCTTTAATTGCTCGGCCGCGAGATTCACCGAAGAGGGTAATCTCGCGCGCGACTACATCGTCGGAACCGACTACGGGCTGGCCGCCATCGGATCGACGAAAACGGGGGCAGTGGCCGATCCCGACATCTTTCACGGCAATCTCGTCATCGGCCGGCGCTGGGGCGAAGCCTATCAGCTCTGGTTCAATCAAGACGGCAGGCTGAACGACGAGTGGCACTTGGGCGTCGTCATCATCGGCGACCCTCTGTTGAGGCTGACCGGTGACCTCTTTCCGTGGGGCTACGGAGACAATAGCTCCTGGACGCCACCCAGCGAGGTCGAGGACATCGGAGAAATCATGGAACGCATCGCCGACGAAACCGAGCTCGGCACATATGAAGAGTACCGGGAGCGAAATCCGCAGTTCTTCAACTGAGGAGAAACCTCGTGATGCGGTACGTCGCTAGATGTACGGCTCTGCTCGCCCTCGAGCTCGACCGCACCAAAGTCACGCTCCCCGTAGGGGTCGTTGTCCTCGGTGAAGGCGTCGAACGTCTTGACCGCACCGACAAGACGCTTGAGCACGTCCTCGGGTAGGGCGGTCACCTCGCGCGTCAGAAGCACCTTCGTCGATCCGGGCAGCAGTCCCTTGCGGGCCTTGTCGCTGAGG
>JABDJF010000329.1 GCA_013002645.1 Myxococcales bacterium | reverse complement strand
CCCGATGGGATCGCTCGGGCCAAGACGGCCGTGCGCGAGCTTTGCGACGAGATGAACATGCCCACGCTGCAAGCTCGCGAGTTGGTGGCTGAGCTCGATCGAGGCTCGGGTGCTCTGACATCAAACGCGCTGCTGCCGGCCTACTTCGATCGGCTCGACACGCTCTTCGACTACCTCCCCAAAGACGTGCGGCTGGTGCTGTCCGATCCTCTGGCTATCGCGAGCGCGGTTCGTACAGAGCTGCAACGAGCTACGGACGAGCACGCGGCGCGGCGCGACCGGCCCACGTTCGACTTCTCCGCGTACCTGATGAGCGAAACGGAGCTCACACAGCGGCTCTTCGGGTATCCGGCGATGGTGTCTCATCGCCTAGCGGTTCACGGCGCCGCAGGGGACGACGAGGGACCGATCGTCGCGGCGTTTGCACAGCCGGGGGACGCATTGATTCGAGTGAGCGCGTCGGATCAGCAGCCGCTCATCTCCCAACTGCGTGCGCAGAAAGGACAGGGAGATCGGGGGCTGCAACCCTTGGCCGACCAGCTCCGAGAATGGACCGAGCAGGGCGTGCGAGTCTCTCTAGTCGGTCGAACCCAGCACCAGGCTGACCGTTTGGTCGATCTGCTCAAGAGCTACGGCGTGGCGGGACGGATTCTAGACGAAATGGCCTTGGGAGAGCTTCGCGACGGGTTCGTGCTGTGGAGCGAAGGCATTGCCTATGTGACGGAGGAAGAGATTTTCGGCTCCCGAGTTCGGCAGCGCCGCAGCCAGCGCCAAACCCGCCGGCAACAACAGCGATTCCTCGAAGACCTTCGCGAGCTCAGTCCGGGGGATTTCGTCGTCCACGTTGACCACGGGGTGGGTAAGTACCTCGGTCTCCAGCACAAGGAACTGAGCCTGACCGCGATGGACCGGCTTCACCGTCGCAGCGCTCAGACCGTCGAGGTGATGGTCGTCGAGTACGGCGGCGGCGACAAGCTGTTCGTTCCGGTCACCCGTCTCGGCGTGATCCAGAAGTTCAAAGGCGCCGAAGGACACCAGCCAAAGCTGGACCGACTGGGCGGGACGACGTTTGGAACCAAGAAGGGGCGGGTTCACAGGGCCGTGCAACAGATGGCCGAGGAGCTTCTGAAGCTCTATGCGGAGCGCAGCGCGGTCAGGCGTGAGCCGTTCGAGCCCACTGGCACCTCCTACGCAGAGTTCGAGGCGACGTTTCCGTTCGAAGAAACCCGCGATCAGGAGAAGGCCATCGAGGACGTGATGGCAGACCTCGAAGAGCCGCAGCCGACCGACCGGCTGGTCTGTGGAGACGTCGGCTTCGGAAAAACTGAAGTCGCGCTTCGGGCTGCCTTTCGCGTGCGATGAGTGGACGGCAGGTGGCGGTCCTATGTCCGACCACGGTCCTTGCGCAGCAGCACTACCGCACCTTCTCCTCTCGCCTGGACGGGTACCCGCTTCGCGTCGAGGTGCTGTCGCGATTCGTCTCGCGAAGCAAACAGCTCGAAGTGCTGGCCGGCTTGAAGGACGGCACCGTCGACGTAGTGATCGGAACGCACCGGGTTCTATCGAAAGACGTTCATTTTGCCGCGCTCGGCCTGCTGGTCGTCGACGAAGAGCAGCGGTTTGGCGTCACACACAAAGAGCGAATCAAGAAGCTCCGGACCAACATCGACGTGATCACGCTGAGCGCAACGCCAATTCCGCGCACGCTGCAGCTGGCGGTTGGAGGCATGCGCAACCTCTCATTGATCGCGACGGCGCCCCAGGACCGACGCTCCGTGCGAACCTTCGTCTGCCGTTGGGACGACCATCTGATCAAAGAGGCGATCGAGCGAGAGCTCAGTCGCGGGGGTCAGGTGTTCTTCGTATACAATCGGATCGAGGGCCTGTACGAACGCGCTCAGCGCCTTCAAGACCTCCTTCCGAATGCCCGGATCGCCATTGCACACGGCCAGATGAAGCCGGCACTGCTCGACCGGACCATGACCGACTTCGTGGAAGGCGCGTACGATGTTCTCTGCTCAACGGCAATCGTCGAAAGTGGGCTCGACATCCCGCGCGCGAACACCATCCTGGTCGACCGAGCGGACACCTTGGGACTCGCCCAGGTCTACCAGCTGCGAGGCCGCGTCGGCCGCTCCGACCAGCGCGCGTATTGCTACCTGATCACTCCGCCGCCAAACCAGATGTCGGAGGAGTCTCGAATTCGCATGGAGGCGCTCGAACGGTTCTCCGGCCTTGGCGCTGGCTTCAGAGTTGCGACCCTCGACATGGAGCTTCGAGGCGCGGGGAATCTCCTGGGGTCGGAGCAAAGCGGCAATGCTTCGCTCGTTGGCTTCGACATGTTCGTACAGATGCTGAACGAAGCCGTTGCGGAGCTCAAGGGCGAGCCGCTTCAGCAGGAAATCGACCCCGAGCTCTCGGTGGAGCTCGAGCACTATCTCCCGGAGGATTACATCGACGATATCGGGCTTCGTCTCTCGCTGTACCGTCGCTTTGCGACCGCGGTGGACGAGACGTCGGTGGACGAGCTTGCAATCGAGATGGAGGAGCGTTTTGGAGCGCCTCCCCCTCCGGCACGCGCCTTCATTCGTCTCATGTCGGTCAAACCGCTGCTCCGCGAGCTCCGCGCACTGGGCTGTGAGGCCGACCGTAGGCGAGTGACTCTGCACTTGAGAGAAGACACCCCGATCGATCCTGCGAAGCTGATGCCGCTGGTGGCCACACAGGGCGCCGGCTGGAGCCTTTCACCTGACATGAAGCTGACTCGGCGCTATCGAGAAGAAGAATCCGGCGATGCAGTCGATCGTGTTCGATCCCTGGTCATCGAGCTCGAGCCCA
>JABDJF010000310.1 GCA_013002645.1 Myxococcales bacterium | reverse complement strand
TACAACAAGCCCTTGAGTCGACGGTCGAGCTCCGCGATGATTTCTTCCTCGTTGTAAACGGGAATGATGAGTGAAAGCGCAGGACGTTGCATGGGTCGCTCCGAGCCTACCAAGTGGCAGCGGGCCTTGTACAACGACGTCGTGTATAGTTCAACCTTCGGAGCGCCGGTGGAGTTTGAGGAATACAAGCAAAGTTACGTGGCGGAAGTCGAGCAATCGATCGACTTCGCCGGCCAGAGCCACGATTTCTTCATCCGCGTCAAGGCAGATGAGCTCGTCGCATCGTGCGCGAGGCAGCTCGGCTCGCTGAAGGAGCGCAGCATCCTCGACGTCGGCTGCGGCGTTGGGCTGATGTCGGGCTACGTCGGTGATCACTTCGGCCAGCTTCACGGGATTGACATTGCCCCTGGGGTGGTTGACCGAGCGTCTGCGCAGGTTCCGCAGGGTCAGTTCGAGCTCTACGACGGCGAGGAAATACCGTTCGAGGACGAGACCTTCGATGTAGCGTTTACAGTCTGCGTTCTCCATCACGTGCCGCCCTCGCAATGGGAATCGCTGGTCGCCGAAATGGCCCGCGTGCTCAAGCCGGGCGGGCTTCTCTACATCTTCGAGCACAACCCCTACAACCCGCTCACCAGGCGGGCGGTCAGCAACTGCCCTTTTGACGCCGACGCGACCCTGCTCACACGCGGCCGGTCGAACGCCCTGTTGCGGAGCGCCGGGCTCGACGCCGCCGAAGAGCGCTACGTCCTTTTCTTTCCATGGGAAGGCTCCGGCTTTCGAACGATCGAATCGGGCCTGCGCTGGCTGCCGCTCGGCGCGCAATATTTCGTTTCCGGGCGCCGCGTCCGGTAGCGGCACGAACATTCACCCCAGCAGCGGCGCCGGCTCGAAGCGTTCCAGTCTACGCAGTGCGCTCTTTGCCGCATGGAAGCCGCACATCCCGTGCACACCGCCGCCCGGTGGCGTGGATGCGGAGCAGATGTACACCCGTGGGTTCGGCGTCGTGTAGGGGTCGAGCCTCGCGACGGGCCTCGTGAAGAGCTGAAACACGTCGGCGACGCCGCCCGTGATCGCGCCTCCGACGAAGTTCGGGTTGTACCGATGGAAGTCGTGCGTGTTCATGGTGTGCCGGCTGAGAATTCGTTCCTTGAAGCCGGGCGCGAATCGCTCGACTTGGCGCTCGATCGCTTCGGTCATGTCCACTGTCGATCCGCTAGGAACATGGCAGTAGGCGTACCCGGTGTGCTTCCCCTCGGGCGCTCGACTCGCATCGAGCTGGCTCTGCTGGCAGAGCAGCACATAGGGTCGCTTGGGATGCTTCCCTCGAAACACCGCTGCTTCTCCCGCTGCGATCTCCTCGAGCGTGCCACCGAGGTGCACGGTTGAAGCTGCCAGGCAATTGGCGTCGCGCCAGGGAATTGGCCCGTCGAGCGCCCAGTCGAGCTTGAACGCGCCGGGGCCGTATCGATAGCGACCCAGCCGCCGCCGGTACCCGCTGGGAAGCGCGGCCTCGGCGACCGAAGCGAGCTGGTCCGGGCTGGTGTCGAACAGGTAGACCCGTGCGGCTGGAAGCTCTGCGGACGATGTCACATGCACGCCGGTTCGGATCTCGCCGCCAAGCTCCTGCAACAGGCTGCCGAGCGCGCGCGGAATCGCCTGGGAGCCACCGGACGCGACCGGCCACGGCTCGACGTGGCCAGCGATCGAAAAGATGAGCCCGAGGGCCGCCGTGAACATCTTGTCGAGCGGCAGGATGCTGTGGCCCGCGCAACCTGCGAAAAGCGCTTTGGCCCGCGACTGCTGAAACCGCCAGCTCGCGAACGAGGTCGCCGGCCACATCGCGTTGAGGCCAAACCGCACGAATGAAGCTGGGTGGCGGGGCACCGCGAGTGGACCGAGCACGTCTTCAAAGAACCCCTGCGGGTTCTCGAGAAAGGGCGCGATGAGGCCGCGGTAGCTGCTTGCGTCAGCCCCCAGTCCCAAAGCGGTCTCCTCGAGCGAGCGCCACATGATGACGGCGGGCTGATCGTCGAGCGGGTGCGCGACGGAGGCCTCGGGCGAGACCCAGCGAAGGCCGTGGTCTTCGAGCGGAAGAGACCGAAAAAACGGCGACAGAATCCCCGTCGTGTGGACCGCCGAGCAAACGTCGTGTCGAAATCCGGGCAGGGTCAGCTCGGCGGTACGCGTTCCGCCGCCGACCTGTTCGTTCGCCTCGAGCACCAAGACCGACGCGCCCGCCTGCGCGACGGCCACGGCGGCGCTGAGGCCATTCGGGCCCGAGCCAATCACCACCACATCGAAGGTCTCTCGGTGCTCGCTCACCGCCTCGTTGTTCTACTCGAAGGCGGTCGTGTTGGTCATCCGAATCTCGAAGGCCTCGTCGACCGAGATCTTTTCGGTGCCTTCCGGAGCGGTCACCGAGAGCTTGTCGGTGGCGGAGCCTTCCGCCGCTGCATCGGACTCGAGGGCATTCAAATTGAGAATGATTTCGCCGTTTGCGTTCGCGGACATCTGTTCGACGGAGATCGCAATCCCTTCATCCGGGAAGTCGACCGTCTGCGGCAGCGCGTTCTGCGTGACCGCCACGTTCAGCTTGATTTCATCACCCACGCGCTCGACCAGCGTGTATGTATCGACCTGCTGGACCTTGAAGCCGTACAGCTGAAGCTCCTTGCGTGCCTCCCAGCGCGCCCCGAGGCCGACGGCCTCGGCCGGCAAGACGACGCGCGACAGCGTGGTGCGCGCATTGACGATCATCATCAAAAGGCGCAGCGGAAGGTCGGGGCTTTTGGCCCGGTCGTTGAGCTCCATGGCCAGCGAAACGCCACGGTCGTTCATCTCGACGGTGCCACCGACGTCGTCGAGGATGGCGGCGCTCTGCTGCAGCTGCTCGGCCACCTCCGGATCGAGTCCTTGCGGAATGGCAGCTTCGGCCTTCGCGATTTTGACTTCGAACTTCACGCCTCGCTCGGTCGCCATCGCAGGCCCGGAGACGATGTGAAGCCGAACGCCCGGCACGACCGTCAGCGAAGCGGAATCGGAGGTCTTCGCCAAGGTGGCCATCGTGAAGTCCATATTGGACTTGGTCGTGGTCCCTTCCGCGATTTTGTAACGAAGAAGCGCTTGCGGTTCGGCGCCCCCGTCGAGAAGAAGCACCGGATCGGAATTGGCGTCGGCGGCTGTCGCCGACGAACCATCCTTCTTGCAACTGCCCAGAACGAGCAACACGGACATCAACATCAAACCACGAGTGAGCATCTTCTTCATTGGTTCTCCTCCCGAAACCAGCCCCCGGCCGGCTCGAACGCGCTCTTAGTCCCTGGGGTTGTCGGGTGCAACCGCACGAGGCTGCGGCGCGAGCTCTCGTCGTCGCGCGTATCTTCGAATCCAAGCGCGCGCAATGACGAACGGGATGATGACGAGTACGTGACGAAGCCGTATCCCACTCCGCTCCGCCCCGTACACCGGACGGACCGGAATTTCTCGCACACGCAGATCGCAGAGGGTCAACGCGCTCAGGAGGTCGTTTGGATAGCCGTAGCCCTTCCACAGGCGATCCCAGTCGAGCACCTGCTGCGTGCGACGATTCATGGCCGCGTAGCCGCACTGTGAGTCTTGGACCTTGACCCCAATCGCGTATCTGGTCAGCGATGAAAAGACATGGTTGCCCAGCCACCGGTGCCACGGCATCGCTTCTCTTGCCGCCGGCCAGCCTAGGCGGTCGCCATGTGTGTAGTCGGCCTCACCCGCAATCAGAGGGGCGAGCAGCGACGGCAGGTCCGCCGGGTCCATTTGCCCGTCTGCGGCCATCACAGCAGTGAGGTCCGCGCCAAGCGCGAGAGCGCGCCTGCAACCCGTCGCGATCGCAGCGCCCACACCCTGGTTGGTTCGATGCTCGACCAGGTCGATGTGCCGCGGAAACGAGCGGGCGATCTCGGCGGTGGCGTCGAGGCTCGCATCGTCCACCACGATGATGTGATCCACGAAGCTCGGAACGCCGTCGAGCGCTTTCGCGATCAGCTTCGCTTCATTGTACGCGGGCATCACCACAGCGATTTGCTTGCCGGCAAGCATCGTCTCTTACTCGAAGGCTCCGGGGTCGAACATGGAGCGACTGGCTATCGCCTGCTGGTGCGCAGGTCAAGCGCTTGCGGTGCGCCAATGCACCGCGTAACACGTCGGCGAATGGCTGACGTCCTTTTCGTATCCAAACCGGTCGCCCCCCCTTGGAACGACAGCAGCAAGAATCTCGTCCGTGACATCGCAGGGCATCTTCGGCGCCATTCTCCCGTCCTGATGGGGCGACCCGGCCAAGCGAACCCGATCGGCCTGGGGCGCGTCGAGGCGGTCTACGGCACCGCCTCCTCGGGTGGCTTTGCCCCCAGCGCGAGAGAGAATCTCGGGGTGTTGCGTCACCTCTTGTTAGGGCGTTCGACGGATCTTTGGCACTTCTTCTTCGCACCCAACCCGCGGACCTCGGCCGCCGGCCGCCTCGCCACAGCGGTTCGAGGAGTGCCGAGCGTCCACACCGTCTGCAGCGTACCGGCCGAGGGGGTCGACGTGAGAAAGCTGCTCTTTGCGGACGCCACCGTCGCACTGTCGCGGTCGGCGTACGAGCGCTTCCGCCATGAAGGGGTCAGCGAGCGCGCCCTGCGCGTAATTCCTCCGTCGGTCCCACCTCTCGCGGAGCCGACTCCGTCCGAACGGGCCGAGCTCCGCAAAAAGCACGAGCTTCCCGAGGCAGCGACGCTCTGGATCTATCCCGGCGACTTGGAGTTCGGGGGAGGCGCCGAGATCGCACTGCAAGGCTTCGCAGCATCGAACCGGTCCGACTCGATCCTGTTGATGGCCTGCCGCCGGAAGACCCCGGAAGCGGACGATGCGCTCTCCAGGCTCCGGGCGAAAGCAAAGCAATGGGGTATCGAGGCCCGGCTGCGATGGCTTGGAGAGACCGAGCACATCCACGAGCTCCTTGCGGTCAGCGACTTCGTGGTCATGGTAAACCCGGCCGCCTACGCCAAGATGGACTACCCGCTCGTTGCGCTCGAATCGATGTGTCTCGCGCGCCCCGTGTTGGTCGCGAAGGGAACACCCTCCGCCGAGCTTGCAGAAGCTGGCGGGGCGATCGCCGTCGAGGCGACCGGTGACTCCTTGGCCGAGGCGATCGAACGTCTCAGCGCCGACCAGGCGGCGATCGACGCCGTCGGCCGGAACGCGCGCGCATTGGTGACGTCGAAGTTCTCACCGCAAGCAGTCGCGGAAGCCTACGAAGTGCTCTATAAGGACATCCATGCATGAGGGTTCGGACCACCAGGCGCGGAAATACTACGACGACTTCAGTCAATCGTACGAACGAGAGCGAGGCCACGGCTATCATCAAATGATCGACGACCTGGAGCTTCAGGTCACGGCGCCCTACGCCCGGGG
>JABDJF010000297.1 GCA_013002645.1 Myxococcales bacterium | reverse complement strand
ATCATCTACGGCGTCGTTGCCGGCATCATGATCGAAAAGCTCTTCTTGGCGGGGCTGATTCCCGGCATCGTTACGGTCGCTGCGCTGGCGATCTACAGCTCGGCCACCGGCATCAAGCACAAAATGCCGCGCACCAGCTTCGACGTTCGCGAGGCCTTCACGACTCTCTGGGAGGCCAAATGGGAGGCGATGCTTCCGATCGCGCTCCTCGGTGGGATGTACAGCGGCTTGCTGCGAATCCATGAGGCGGCTGCGTTCACGGCCATCTATACCCTGATCATCGAGGTCTGGGTCTACCGGGACGTCAGCTTCCGCGGCGACCTCTCGCGCATCATCCGTGAGTCGATGACGTTGGTCGGCGCGATTCTCGCAATCCTCGCGACCGCAATTGGCTTCACTGCGTTCCTGATTCAGGCGCGCGTGCCGATGGTCATCCTGGACGCCATGGAGGGCTTCATCACGTCCCAGGTCATGTTCCTGATCGCTTTGAACTTCTTCCTGATCGGCGTCGGAATGCTGATGGACATCTTCTCCGCGATCGTCGTCGTGGTACCGCTCATCGTCCCGATCGCGCTGAGATTCGGCGTCGACCCCTACCACCTTGGGATCGTCTTCCTTCTGAATCTCGAGATCGGCTACATGACGCCGCCGGTCGGCCTGAACCTATTCATCTCGAGCTTCCGCTTCAACAAGCCGATTACGCAGCTCTATCGTTCGGTCTTGCCATTCATCGGGCTTCTGGGTCTCGCCCTGATCATCGTCACCTACATTCCATCCCTTTCGACTTGGCTTCCGAGCTTGGTCGAGAGCAGCGAGGTGAATCTCGATTCAGGCGATGATGACTTCGATGACGAATACGATCTGGACAGCCTGGAAGGCGACGACGATACCCTCGACCTGGATTCCCTCGAAGGCGATGACGAGGAGGTGGACCTCGACGGCTTGTTGGGCGGCGACGGCGAGGAACTAGATCTCGATGCCTCGAAGGCGCCGACGAGGAGCTGGACTTGGATGCGCTCGAAGGCGGCGACGAGGAGCTCGAGCTGGATACGCTCGAAGGCGATGAGGAAGAGCTGGAATTGGACGCCGACGAGGCGAGAGCTCCTCCGTAATCGCCACTAGACAGTGTCAGCGTCAGCGAAGTTGCTGGCGTTTATGCGTGGGCGAGGGTCGTCGAGGCTTCTTGGAGCATGGCCAAGCGATATGCGATGTCGCCGCTGATCTGGCCTGGGGCGCTGGCTAGGGAGTTGACTCGTTCGAGCAGGCGGCCGAGGCGGCGTTCGAGATCTTCTCGGGTGAGCTCCAGCTTGGTCCGCATCGGAGCGAGCTTCTTGCGGCGCGGGTCGAGGTAGTCGCTTTGGCCTGCAGCGCGTTGCTCACGCTCGCGTCTGGTGAGCACGGTCGCGGAGTGGACCTCCAATAGGGGGGAGGCACTCGACACGATCGCGGGGAACGGTGTCGGGCTGTTGATGTCGACGACGCGGGTGAAATGCTGGGCCCAGCAGTGGTCTTCTCCACGGCTGGTGTCGCTGATGCCGACGATTTCGACCGAGGGGTCACCCAGGCGGCCGCACAGCTCTCGAAGACGCTTGATTTTCGCCTCGCCGCTGTTGATGTGGTCGAGGGTCGAGTAGTGAACGTGGTCGACGCCGAGCGCTTCACCTGCGACTTCGACGGTTGGCCTCGGCGACGCGCTGCTCAGGACGACCTCGATTTGAGGCCATTGGGCGTGCACCCAGGCCAGGTCCGCTTGGTCGATGACCTGGTCGGGCTCGTGCCGGTGCCAGATGCGCTGGGCGAGCTCTCGCAGAACATCCTCCGATGCCGTCTGCAGATGTCGAAGCAGGGTGAGCTGAGGAACGCGTTGCGCTGCGCGTATCGGGTCCGCGACGAAATGCTGAAAGCCGCGCCTTCGAAGCCAACCGAGCCGCGAGGCGGCCTTCCCCCAGAAGCCATAGTACACGCCGGGATAGGCCCAGATCTTGAGGCTTCTCGCGAGATAGCGCGCGGTGCTTTGCGGGTGATCCCAGTCGAAGAGGAACTTGCCGCTCTCGAGCCGGCTTCCCATGCGCTCAAACTGCTCGCGGCCGTAGCCCTGGTAGGCGCAGAGCTCCCAGCCCAGGGCCTCACCCAGGTCGCGGCCGAGGTGAATCGTTCGATCGAGGTCGAGAACGAGGTAGCGGGTGCGCGGGGTGAGAACCTGCGCGCAGAGCTCTCGAAACGTCGCCACTTCGCCATGACGGACCAGCCGATTGACCAATCGGTTGGGTGACTTCGTCGGCGCGGGGCTTGGTTGCACGCTTCTAATCTAAGCCCTCGATCGCCATCCGTTTGTAAAACTTAGGTCACATCGACTAGATCTGTTCCAGGCCTCAGACGTCTATTCATGGGTGAACTTCCGAACCACAAGCTGTTGCGCGCCGACGACGGGGGCTCCGCGTGAGCGACTTGTCGGACGAGGAGCTTCTGCTCGCGTACCGAGATGGCGATGCGGACGCGTTCAAGTTGCTTTTTGGGCGCTACCGCGGGCCGCTCTTCAACTTCCTGTTGCGCCGGCTCGGCGATCGCGGGCGAGCCGAAGAGCTCTATCAGGACAGCTGGACGAAGGTCATCGAACGCTGTGGGGGCTTCCGTGGCGATTCGAAATTCTCGACCTGGCTCTACACGATCGCCAGGAACGCCTGCATCGACCATCAGCGAAAGATGAAGTTCCGCGGGCACGCCTCGCTCGACCAAACCCAGCGGGGCGCCAATCTTCCGATGGTGGAGCGGGTGGCCAACCCCGGGCTTGCGCCGGATCAGCTTGCGTCGGGCCACGCCCTGGGGGAACGGATTCGAATCGCCGTAGAGGAGCTGCCGGAGGAGCAGCGAGAGGTGTTCTTGTTGCGTCAGCTGCAGGGGCTGGGGTTCAAGGAGGTTGCCGAGGTCGTCGGCGTGCCCGTGAACACGGTCAAGAGCCGAATGCGCTACGCGCTCGAGCGGCTGCAGCTGGGGTTGGATGATCTGCGCGAGCAGGCGACCAAGGGAGCCGAAAAGGCATGAATTGCGAGGAGTGCAAAGAGCAGGTTTTCGAGCTGATCGAGCGCGAGGCGGTCGACCCCGAAGGCGTGCGCGCAATTCTCGCGGACTGCCCAGACTGCCGCGCCGAGTTCGAGGCGATGAAGGCGGCGCTCGCGCTCGCCGGGGAGTTGCGGGTCGAGGAGCCGCCGGCGGACGTCGATGCGGCGATCCTGGAGCTCGCCGATCGGCGTCTTCGATCGGCCGTGCCCGCACCGGCGTCCGGAGCCGTCAAAGGCACGAAACCGGTCCCCTCGTACAAGAAGATGACGCGGGTTCCGCCTTGGGCGATGGCCGCCGTTGCCCTCTTGGCCGTCGGCGTGGGCGTTTGGTCGATCCCGCGAACGGTGCAGTTCGAGTCCGATGCCGATCAGCCGCTGCTCGAGGCCAAAGAAACCGTTCCTATGGCGGAGGCCCCCGGTGACGAGCGTTTCGCTCGGGAACCGGCATCGGAGGAGGCTGCGTTTGCGGCGATGGACGACATCGCCGAAGCTGCGCCGGTCGGGGACACGGAATCGGCGAAGAGTGCCGGCCGGCCGGCGCGTCGCCGGGCACCGCGCGCCAAGAAACGGCGCGATGCAATGGCGAGTCAGGCCGCCTCCAAGGTTGAAGCGGAGAATCGAGCGATGGCGCCAGCATCGGCGCCCACGGTGGTCGAAGCGGAAGGGGTGGCCCAGCGCTCGGTTGCGGGCGGTGCGGTCGCCGAGGATGCGGCATTCGGTGCCGCTGAGCGCGCTGACGTCGATGCGAAGCGCGATGAGCCTTCCGAATGCAAGGTCAAGGTCGGCGCTTTCGAACGACGGCTCCGTGATGAGAAGGGCTACGCGCCGGAGCCAGAGGAAGCGCTTGCGATCGGCCGCTGCTATCAGAGGCTCGGCGACACGGGCAAGGCCCGCACATGGCTCGAGCGCGCGGCCGCCGACCCGGTGACCAAACGCCGGGCTCGAAAGGCGCTACAGGCGCTTCCCCGCAAATAGATGCGCTGGGTCGCTCGACGATCGACGCGGCTCAGTCACGGCGGGTGGCCTCGAAGACGTAGCGGGCCACATCGCTGATTTGTTCCTGGGTCAGCGTTTCGCCGAACGGGGGCATGGCGCCCACCCCATTGGTCACCGCCGCTTCGACCTGCTGCGCGCTGCGAGGAAGCTCATCGAGGTTGGGACCGACCGCGCCAATGGCCTCGGCGTCGGCGAGGCTGTGGCAGGTCGAGCACGGCGGTGCGGCGCTTTCGGTGAAGATCGTGCGCCCTCGTTTGCCTGCTTCGGAGAGTTGCACCGGCTTGCGGGGGCCGCGGGGAGCGTCGCTCTGCTCGGGTGGAGGTGTCAGGCAGACCGTGTCCTCGGCGTGGCAGACCTGCACGGTGACGCCCATGTCCCGCCAGCTGTTGTTGCCGTAGCCACGCTCGTTCTCGTTCCTGAGCTCCGGCTGCACATCGCCATCCACCGTGGTCGCGCGGCTGTAGAGCTTGACCGGACCGGGCGCGCGGTCGAGCTCCAGCTCGAACAAACGCCAAGCGTAGCGTCCGAGGTCGGGGCCGATGAAGCGTGCCTGATGCCAACGCTTTCCGTCGGTGGACACTTCGACTTTCGCGACGGCTTTGGTTCCGCCGAACGCGACGCCGGTCACGCGAAGCTTCCCCTTCACGACCGGCGTCTGCTCGGTCGGAACAGTAATGAAAGACTTGACCGGCATTTCCCACATGGCGGGCTGATCGGGGGTTCCTTTCTCACCGATGGGGCGCATCCGATAGCCGGTCTGTTGGATCTTGGCCGGGCCCTGCTCTGAGGTGAACGCGAGGTTCTTCACGAATTTGATCTGGTTGCAACCGAAGTAGCCGGGTACGATCAGCCGCAGGGGCCCGCCGTGCGAACGCGGGATCGGTTCACCGTTCATCTCCCAGGCCAGTAGGCAGTCGTCGAGCGCCTTGTCGATTGGAATGGAGCGCTCGACGATCACCTGGTTGCGATCGAGACCCGGCGGAATCGGCTCGCCGCCGGTCGTGGTCAGGTAACGCAT
>JABDJF010000278.1 GCA_013002645.1 Myxococcales bacterium | reverse complement strand
GGCCTCGTGTCTCGTTTCAGCCTCTGCGTGGGGAACCCAGGCATCGGGGTCGCAATCGATGGTCCGTCTTCCGATCGAATGAACGGAGTTGGGCTGCAAGTGCCAGCGAAGTCGCTGTCGACAGAGGCGGGCGGTGAGGCTTGGATGGCGCCTCGCTAGCGCGTCGAGGGCGCGTCGAAGTTGCAGATCGGTGAAGTTGCCGCGGACGCGTGCGATCGTCGTGAAGTTCAACGTCGCCACCCGATCGAGCGCGAGCGTCATGCGCTCTACGCCCCCGAGCTCACGCGCCTCCATGGAGAGAACGTAACATTAATCGGCCAGCCACGCGGGCAGCGAAGATCGCTCGCATGGATCTGGCCAGGGCGGCTCGCGTCGAAAACCTCGGGGCCTTCGCTAGGCGCTGGAGGGTGTGATTACACCGATCATTCCGCCGAGGGGATCACGCAGAATGGCGAAACGTCCAGGCTCTGCGTCCATGGGCTCCGCGATGACCGTGGCTCCGTTTTTCTTGGCGCGCTCGAGGGTTTCGTCGCAGTCGTCCACGGTGATGTACTGCAGCCACATCGTCGGGATGTCGGAGCTCGGGGCCTGCAGCATGCCGGCGCGCATCTGGTCTCCGTCCTTGAAGATGTAGTACTTCCCGTTCGCCATGGTCATCTCTTCATGGGTGTACCCGAGCACGTCCTCGTAGAACGCGAGGGAGGCGTTGGGGTCCTGGGTCCAAAGCTCGTTCCAGTGGAGCGAACCCGGTCCGTCGACGCGTGGGGGATCGCCCGTCTCCCCCTTGAAGAGGCAGAACATTCCGCCCTGCGCATCGCTGACGGGCTGCATCCGGCCGACGCCAGGTGCATCGTACGCGTCCATGTGCGTCGCGCCGCCCGCGGCGACGACTTTCTTCGCTGCCGCATCGACGTCAGGGACAGAGACGTAGCTCACCCATGCCGCCGGCACGTCAGCCTGCGGCGCCATGACACCACCGACGCCGGCTTCGCCCGCTTGAATCATCCAGTAGTCGGGCCCGGCCTCCATCTTCGTCGGCTCGATTCGCCAAGGCAGGGTCTCTGGATAAAACGACGTGGCTCGGTCGATATCCTTTGTGATCAATTCGAACCAAACAAATCTTCCGTGTTCGTAGCTCATGAGGGCTCCTTTCGTACGGGGGGACGGCCCCTTCACTCCCCAGTCGAGCCGGGAGCCCGCAATTCGACACCCTCTGACGATTTTTTTCCAGCGCCTTGTCGAGAACCGCCGCCCTCACTCGACTAACTCAAAAAAGGCAGGCAATTTCGTGTTCGCCGGGTTGCCCAGCCCCCAGAGCGCCGTTTCCTCGAAGGCCGGCTTCGTGAAGTGCAGGGAATGGCGATTCCCCGGGCCAAGTGAGCGCGGCAGGCTCCCAAACCTTTCCTCGGCCCCTTTCGGACCAGCGCGCGCTGCCCTATCGATCCAGGATGACCGGCAGCCCCCCCCGCCGCAGACGGTTGACTGCCGGAGCAAAGGAGCAAGCCAATGAGCCTGAAGCTAGGAACCACCGCACCTGATTTCGAAGCAGAGACCACCGAAGGAACCATTCGTCTCCACGATTGGGCCGGCGACAGTTGGGTCATCTTCTTTTCGCATCCCGCAGACTTCACACCGGTCTGCACCACCGAGCTTGGTCTGGTTGCGAAGCTCCGAGATCGGTTTGCCAAACGCAACGCAAAGACGCTAGCCATTAGCGTCGACTCGCTCGAGTCTCACCGAGGCTGGATCGCGGACATCGAACACACTCAGGACGTGAAGATGAACTTCCCGATCGTCGCTGACCCCGATCAGAAAGTCGCCAGCCTCTACGAAATGATTCACCCGGAGGCGGATGCAAAGCTCACCGTTCGCTCGGTGTTCTTCATCGACCCGAACAAGAAGATCCGAGCGACCATCACGTATCCTCCTGCTACCGGCCGCAACTTCGAAGAGGTGCTGCGCGTGCTCGACGGCCTGCAGCTGACCGATGGCTATCAAGTCGCAACCCCAGCCAATTGGAATGATGGAGACGATGTCGTCATCGTGCCGTCGATCACCGACGCGAAAGAGATCGCCCAGAAGTTCCCGAAGGGTCACCGTGAGCTCCGGCCGTACCTTCGGATGACGCCCCAGCCGAACAAGTAGCTCGCAGCGATTCGACGACTCTCTCAGCGCGGTCCGGTTGCCTGCGCGCCGCCGAGAGAGTCAATCGCGCTACGCATCTCGTCGGGTACGCGGACCTTTTCACCGGTTTCGTAGTCGATGAGCACGACGACGGCACTGCCACGAGCGACTGGGGCTCCGTGTTTGGTCGCGAGGTGTTCGATGATGAAACTGGTATTGCCGATGCGCTGCATTCGGGCGCCGACAACGACGGTCGCCGGGTATTCGACAGGCGTCAGATAGTCGCAGGTCGTCGACGCCAAGATGGGCCCGACCTTTTCCGGTCGAGTCGCGCCAATGTCGATCCGTTCAAAGAGCGCAATCCGGGCCGACTCGAACCAGCGGAGGTAGACCGTGTTGTTCACGTGACCGAAGGCGTCCATGTCGCCCCAGGCGACGGGGATCTCTAGCTGCACCGGGTAGCTTTCCATCGGGGGACGCTAGCATCCGGACATGCCGCAGCTCCAACCGCCTCCGGCGGCGCCCCCGCTTCCGCCAGTCAGGGTTGGGAGATGACTGCCTCCGAGCAAGAGGCCTCTTCCCCCGCAGCGCGGAACCGGGCAGTATCGTATGCATGCCACGCCAGCAGCTCAACCTTGCCTTGGCCGCACTTCATCGAGAGCTGGAGTCCGGAGCCGAAATCGAGGCAGAGGACCGCAAGGCCCTGCTACAGGCCGTCCGGGAGATCGAGGACGCCCTGAGCCAGGACGCCCCTGTGGACCAGCCCGCCGCGGGCGGGCCTCTGAGCAGACGCATCACGGCGCTCATCGAAGATTTCGAAACCTCGCATCCGAAGTTCGCCGAAATCCTGAGCAGCGTCTCAGAAAGCCTCGCCAACTTGGGCATCTAGGCTGCGAGGTCCCACGTCGCGATGGTCATTGCGACGACAGCGGACTCAAGGATCGTCTGGGCTCAAAGAGTTCGGAATGATGGGGATGCTGCACTCGAGCATTGGGTCGTACTGGTCGAGAAGCTCGCAGGGCTCGGGGGGGGCGCCGCCCAATAAGACCTGGTCCAGATGCTGGCGTACCCACTCGGCGTTCTTCGTCACGATGCCCGAATGGTCGCCATCAGCTTGGACGCATGCGGCGACACTGCCGCCCTGAGCCTCCAAGCGATCCAGACCACACTTCTGAAAGCCCGGCGAGATGAACGTGTCCATGCCGCCGGTCCAGTGAAAAATGGGAATGGTGGTGTTGGGTGGCGGCCGGTCGGCCACCCAGCGGGCGCGCCAGGTTTGGGCGAGCTCGGTCTCGCAGGCATCGGTCAGGCCACAGTTGCCGACCTCCTCGACGTACGCGGGCACGAAGAGGTCCGCACCGACGTTGACACCGATGCTCGGCGGCCCTTGCTCGGCGCTCGTGATTTGGCTCCAACATCCGTCTTCGAGCAACTGGCGCGCTTCTTCACGCTTCTCGGGAAGGAAGGCATCGAGGCGGCTGTCTTCGCCTTCATAGATCGCGAGATGTCCAACGAAGAACTGCATCGCGACCGACATCAGGGTCGGGTCGACCAGCGCGGCGCCGACCGGCGAGATGAGCGCGCCCCAAATTCCTGCCGAGAGCCAAATGGGGCTCATGGCGACCACCGAGTCGAGCGAACCCTCGAAACCATAGTCCGCCGCCGCGGCCTGCGCGCTCAGGACCGCATGGGCGCCCACCGAAAGCCCGATGAGCGAGTTCTTCTCGGTCAGCGCATCTTCGTTGAAAAGCTTCCGGGCCGCGCGGGTCGCATCGAGAATCGCATGGCCCTCATCGACGCTCAGAAGCCATGCCGTCGTTCCCGGGGGCCCGAGCCCAGGATTGTCCGGCATGATCGCGACCCAGCCATCGCCCGCGTAGGTGTAAACCAGCGGGCGGTTATCCTTGTTGAAGCCAGTCGAATCCTCGAGCGAGGGTGCGCACTGGTCGGCGATGCCGACACTGCCGTGCCCCAGAACCACGAGCGGCGACGGATCCGCGCGGCGCATCTCGGGGATGTAGAGCGCTGCGCTGGTGAGCACCGGCTCGCCTTCGTTTCTCTCGGTCCAATACTGGATGCGGTACTTGTAGACCGGCGTCGAAAGCCCGGGGTTGACGAACGAGTCGGATACGGCGAACGCCTCCGCCATCTCGTCGATCGAAATCGTGCGCTCGAATGTGCACCGCGTGATGTTTCCGCGCATCTCTGGGCCCCAATCCGCGGGCGCCGTCTGGCCTTGATACACGCTGTCGAGCGCGTCGGTGCACGGCAGAGCTAGAAGCTCACTACCGGGAGATGGTCCCACAGTGCTGCTGTCCGACGAGCAGGCAAGAAGTGCAACGGTCGAGAGGAATGAGAAGGCTAAGAGGCACGCATGCGTGCGAGCGCAGGTTGATGTGATCATTTGGAGCGGAGTATAGGTCACGCATCGTGGTGGGGAAGCACTAGTTGCGTGCCCGCAGGAATTCGCCGAGTATGCCTGCCATGCGCCTTTCGCTCTCGTTGCTGGTGTCCGTGCTCATCGGGTGCTCGAACGGTGGTGACGATGGAGATGCGGCGCTCCGGGGACCGGGTCAGGGGGAATGGACGCCGGTGACCAAAGCCCAAGTCGCTGACGACTGCGGTCTCGATCCCGACCTGCTCGCGCAGGCCGACCTCGTGATCGATCGCGCGTACGCTGTCGTGCGATACGGCAAGCTCTGCCATGAATTCTATCCGACGAGCCTGTACCCCGGTGGTGTCGACGAGCCGGAGATCGTGTTTTCAGCGGCGAAGACCCTGGCAGCTGTGCTCACGGGCGCCGCTGCGTGGAGCACGAGGGACCTCGAGCGCTCGGGTCGGAAGACCGGGCCCCTGCAAGACGGCGATCGCATCGATCATTGGCTCGACGAGTTCACCTTCAATCAGGACGCGCAGGTGGGTCATGTGCTCGGAATGGTCGGGCACAACGAGGACTTGAGCTCGCTAGAGCTCGATTTCATGTACGACACCGTTGGCGAGGTGCAGATCAATCGCCTCAATGACGTCGTCGCCGCAGCGATCGCGCAAGACCCCGCGCTCGGGTCCAGCGTGCACGAATTTCTCGTTCGCTATTTGTTCGAGCCAGTCGGTATGCGTCAATCCGATTGGGACGGTGACGCCCCGGACAAGAATTTCGCCTTTGGCTGGAGCAGCACCGCACGCGACATGGCCCGCCTAGGCCTCTTGATGCTGGACGGGGGTCTGTGGAGCGGTGAGCGACTCGTGAGCGAAGACTGGATGTACAAGATGACCCATCCTTCGTTCGAGCTCGCGAACACCGGCTATGGCTACCTCACCTGGCTTATCGCGCGGTCCAACGCGGACAACGGTGACGGGCTGCCCAAGACGACCGCGCCCAACGCCGAGTGCACGCCGTCGAGCATCTGGAACGAGTATCCCCACGGGCTCTCCGAAGCACCCGATTGCAACTACCTCCCGCCCTGGGACTGCGGACAGGCCTTCGATGTCGGCGTCTGGTACGCGGCTGGACTGATGGGCAACTACATCTCCGGCCACCCCGGGCTCGACATGGTCTTGGTGGTGAAGAACATCGGGTCCAACAACCAGAACCGCGTTTGGAATGCAGTTCGCCCCGCGCTGGTGGCGCTCGATCCGACGTATGGCGGCGACGAAGAAGCCTTTTGCGAGGCCTACGCGGCGGGCGACTACGCCCCCAGCCTGTGAACGCTCGCACTGCCTGCGAATGCGCTCCCTAGATGCTGACGTGAACTTCGTGCCCCTCGTAGGCGGCGATACCTTCGTCGACCTGACGGCCGAGCTCGCGCGCCAACACCAGCAACGAACGCGCAATCGCGAGCTCGTCTCCGATTAAGGGCCGATCCGGGTCGTCCGGATTGCGCTTGGCCTTCCCCTTTCCTTGGAGCTCGGCGCCACCGATCATGAGGCGAGCCTCCGCATCGGTGATGTCGCCTTCCTCGACGACCTCAATTTTCACAGTGAATGATTTTGCCGTGCTCATTGGTCACCTCCTCAGACGTCTTTACGTTCTGCGCGTCCGAAACTATACGCGAGTTATAGGAGCGACGCCGTGGAAATGGAATACCGAAGACTTGGAAACACGGGGCTCAAGCTCAGCCTTCTTTCTTTTGGCTCCTGGGTGACGTTCCACCATCAGCTCGGAGGCGACACCGCACTAGCCTGCATGCGCGCCGCCCGGGAAGCCGGCGTGAATTTCTTCGATAACGCCGAGGTCTACGCCGGTGGCGAGTCGGAAAAGATCATGGGGCAGGTCGTGGACGAGCTCGGCTGGACTCGGGGGTCCTTCGTGATTTCTACGAAACTCTACTGGGGCTTGAGCGAAGGCCCCAATACGAAGAACACCCTGAATCGTAAGTACCTGATGCACGGGATCGATGGCTCACTCGAGCGCCTGGGCCTGGAGTTCGTCGACCTTCTGTATTGCCATCGGCCCGACCCGGACACGCCGGTCGAGGAAACCGTCTGGGCGATGAGCGACATCATCGCCTCGGGCAAGGCGCACTATTGGGGCACGTCGGAGTGGGCTGCCGAAGCGATCGAGGAAGCCTACGAGATCGCGGAGCGGTACGGCCTGCGCAAGCCGGTGGTGGAGCAGCCGCAGTACAATCTCCTTTGGCGCGATCGGGTCGAGAACGAATACGCTCCGCTCTACGAGAAGCGCGGGATGGGAACGACGGTTTGGAGCCCGCTTGCATCGGGCGCACTCACCGGGAAGTACCTCGACGGCATTCCAGACGAGAGCCGGGCTGCTTTGCCGGGTTACGAATGGCTTCGGGAGTACATCGTCACTCCTGCGAACGAGGGCAAGATCCGTGGGGTGCTCGAGGTCGCCAAAGAACTGAGGTGTACACCAGCCCAGCTGGCGATCGCCTGGTGCGCCAAGAACCCCAGGGTCTCGACCGTCATCACCGGCGCAAGCCGGGTCGAGCAGGTACGCGAAAACATGGGCGCGCTCGATGTGATTCCGCGACTGACGGACGAAATGATGGCGCGACTCGAGGGCCGCGCCTAGGAGCGCGTGCGACGGGATCGTAGTTTACCGATTGTTGCTTTCGCGCGATCGATACTCGGGATCTCCTTTTAGCTTTACCGATCGACAAGCTGATCGCCGAACGAACTCCAGCACTTGAGAGTTTCTTCGTTTCGACACTTTACGGCACGCGAGTCCAACCTCAACTTCCGTACGCGCAATCGCGATCACAGGCGTTATCGCGATGCGCCGCTTTCTTGTCAGGAGACCCGATGACTGATTTCTTGAATCGAGACATGCATCACAAAGATGTCGAAATCTGCGGCGACTACGACGCGCGCTTCGAGCCGGTCGTCCGCGTGTTGCGTAAGCAAGTCGCGCGATACGGGGGCGGCGCGTCGGCGTCGGTATTCCTCGAAGGAGAGTCCGTCGTCGACATCTGGGCTGGGCAGGCTCGAAACGACGGCACCCCGTGGGAGCGCAACACGATGGCGCTTTGCTTCTCCGCAAGCAAAGGGGTGGCTGCAACCGCAATCCACATCCTCGCGACCGACGGTCTTTTGGAGTACGACGCCCCGGTTGCTCGCTATTGGCCGGAGTTCGGGCAGAAGGGCAAGGAGGTCATCACGGTTCGGCAGGTGCTCGCGCATCAGGCCGGCCTTCACAAGACCGCCCCGCTCGTCGACGACCTCACCGACATTCTCGACTGGGACAAGGTGATTTCGCGCCTCGAAACGACCGAGCCCGATTTTCATCCGGGGACCGCCAACGGCTACCACGCGATGACCTTCGGCTGGCTGGTGGGCGAGCTCGTGCACCGGATATCCGGCATGAGCTTCACCGACTTCGTGCAGAAACGAATCGTCGAGCCTCTCGACCTCGACGGTATGTTGATTGGAAACGCCGGTGCGGAGCTCGACCGCGTCGCAGACCTCGTCGGTGTGCCTGCCATTCGCCGCCACGGCGCGGCACCGCTGCCCGACGGGTACAGCGCTCCGCCTTGGTTGCCAAATGGGCCGCTTCGGAGCCTGGTCGATCGCGGGCTCACGCCGAAGAAGATGGCCGAGCTCGTCACTCACCCGTCTTTTTGGGAGGCGTCCATTCCCGCGATGAATGGCGTGTTCACGGCACGCTCGCTGGCGAAAATGTATTCCGCTCTGTCTCTAGGAGGAGCGCTAAAAGGCACGCGTCTGGTTTCGGAGGAGATCGTCGAGCACGCGGCTCAGGTTCAAATGAAGCGCCCTGACAAGGTGGTCCTCTATCCGCTTCATTGGCGACTCGGCTACCACCGTGCAGATGCGCTTCTCATGGATGTTCCACGAGCGTTTGGTCACTACGGGACCGGCGGCTCCGGCGCCTGGGCCAATCCCGATCTGAAGCTCTCCGCCGCGCTGGTCCACAACGGATTTCCGCTCTCGCTGACAGGCCAAGCCCGAACCGCCGTGATGACGCCGGCGGTGTACGAATCCCTCGGCCTCTACAAGGGCATCCGGCACACCCTCAGGCATGGGCCGATCATCGAGCTCCTACCCCTGCGCGCAGCGAAACGAGCGCCGCGCTTGCGGGGCGCAAAGCAGACGGCCGAGCAGGCCGCCTAGCTTCGCACCCATGAGCGTTCTAGCGCGTTCTTCACGAGCTTCTGAGTTATCATTGCCGGGCGCTCCGCGTAGCGATGCAGTAGGTTAATCATGGACGCCACGACCCACGAG
>JABDJF010000222.1 GCA_013002645.1 Myxococcales bacterium | reverse complement strand
GTTCGTCGAGCCAGAGCTCGTCAGCAAAACGGTGCGCGTGGTCATCGGCCTCGATGGCGGAAGCACGTCCTCCAAAGCCGTACTGCTCAGCGAAGAGGGCGAAGTGCTGATGAAGGCGTACACCCTTTCCAAGGGCAACCCCATTCAGGACAGCAAGGAGCTGCTCGGCGAGCTTCGTGGCCGCATGAGCGCCAAAGGCGTCGAGCTCGAGGTGCTCGGTTTCGGCGCAACGGGTTATGCGGCCGACGTGCTCGAAGAATGCGTCCGCGCCGACGTGAACATCGTTGAAACCGTGGCGCACATGATGAGCGCCACACATTATTTCGGCGACGTCGACGTGATTTGCGACATCGGCGGCCAGGACATCAAGGTCCTGTTCATGGAGAACGGCGACATCAAGACGTTCAAGCTCTCCAATCAGTGTTCGGCGGGCAACGGCATGCTCTTGCAGGCGATGGCTGATCAGTTCGGTCTTCCCGTCACCGAGTACGCTGCGAACGCGTTCCAAGCCGACCTGGCGCCCAAATTCAGCTACGGCTGCGCGGTTTTCCTCGACACCGATCGAGTCAACTTCCAAAAAGAAGGTTTCAGCAAAGAAGAGCTGCTTGCCGGTCTTGCTCAGGTTCTTCCAAAGAACGTCTGGCAATACGTCGTTGGCGTCCCCCGCATGGCTGCACTCGGGCGCAAGTTCGTGCTCCAGGGCGGCACGCAGTACAACATGGCCGCGGTCAAAGCGCAGGTCGACTACATCAAGGAGCGGGTGCCAAACGCCGAAGTCTACGTGCACCCCCACAGCGGCGAGGCCGGCGCCATCGGTGCCGCCATGGAAACGCTGCGTGTCGTCAAGCGCCGAGGCGAAACCACGTTCATCGGTTTGGATGCAGCGATCGACCTCGACTACAAAACGACCAACGACGACACCACCACCTGTCACTTCTGTGCCAACAACTGCTCCCGGACGTTCATCGACGCATTCCGTCCCGATGGTACGACCAGCCGATACATCAGCGGTTTCTCTTGTGAAAAAGGCATGGTCGAATCCAAAGACGCGATGGAGGAGATCGTCAAAAAGCGCCGAAGGGTCATGAAGGAGTTCCCGAATCTAGTTAACTACGAGGGCCTCAAAGCGTTCAAGCGAATGGCTGGTGTTCAGCCCATGCCAGAGGCGGGGACGCCCATCGAAGACGTCAAAGTCGAGCGAAAATTCTTCGGCTCCATCGAACGCAGCAAGTACATGCGCACCTTCGCGCGTTCGTCCGAGCAAGCCGCCGAAAAGAGGGCGAAGTGGCGAGTCGGCATCCCTCGCGTGCTCAACATGTACTCGACGGCGCCGTTTTTCCGAACCTATTTCGAAGTGCTCGGCGTGCGGCCCAAGAACATCGTTTTCAGTGATCCGAGCTCAGAAGAGATGTTTGCAGAGGGCGGTAAGTACGGCTCGGTCGACCCCTGCTATCCGTCCAAGGTCGCCCAGGCGCACTTCCACCAGCTCCTTTTTCACAAGCACGAGCAAAACAACTTCGACGCGATCTTCTTCCCCATTCTCACGCACGTCCCGTCGTTCGTGACCGGCGCTGTCGACTACGCGAGCTGTCCCATCGTAGCCGGCACCCCGGATGTCATGAAGGCCGCGTTCACGAAGGAGCAGGACTACTTCGCCAATCGCGGCATCGAGTATCTCGCGCCGGCCTTCAGCTTCGCTGAGCCCACCCTTCTCAAACGCGACATGTTCGACGCCTTCAGTCAGGTTTTGGGCACCACCGAAGACGAGAGCGACTTTGCCGTCGCGGAGGCCCTGGCAGCGCTCGACCGCTTCAATCAGGACTTACAAGAGAAGGGCAAAGCGATCCTCGATCAGGTCGAGTACGACAACAAGGTCGCGATTCTGGTGCTCGGACGCCCGTATCACAACGACCCGGGCCTCCACCATGGAATCCCGGACGAGTTCCAGGTTCTTGGCTACCCCATCGTCAGCATCAGCTCGATCCCCAAGGACCGCGAATGGCTCCAGCGTTTCTACGGCGAGGACGAAGACGTCCTCAGCGTCAACGACGTCTGGCCTGAAAACTATTCGTCCAACTCGGCCCAAAAGGTTTGGGCCGCCAAGTTTGCATCGCGGCATCCCAACGTGGCCATCCTCGACCTCAGCAGCTTCAAGTGCGGCCACGACGCGCCCACCTACGGCATCATCGACAGCATCGTCGCGAAAAGTGGAGTCCCGTCGTCGTCGCTTCATGACATCGACGCCAACAAGCCCGGTGGCTCCATCAAGATTCGGGTCAAGACTTACGCGCACTCGCTCAAGCTCCGCGAGGAGCATCTCGAAGACCTGGCCTCACGCCGAGAAGAGCTGCAGCGCCGCATCGATGAGAAGCGGCTCGAGCTCTTGCGCATGAAACACGATCAGCTCGCCAAGAACCGGCGCGCCGACCTCGGGCTCGAGCGTCAGATTCACGAGCTTACAGAAAAGGTGAACCGATACCGCGTCGAAGCAGCAAAGTCCGGGGAGGACGAGGCTATCTCGGGTGAAGCGTTGGAAAGGTTGGTTCGCCTTGGGAAGAAGACGAAGGATGGCACAGTCGTTCGGGTGCGAAAGGGTTAGTCATGGCTGATGGTTTTGAAGTCGACATCGACAAAGAGCTCGCGGCATTCGAAGCCGAAGAGCGGTCACGACTAGGTCTCGATGGCAATCGAGAGCAGTGGACCGACTCGATGGTCGATGCCTTCTTCTCGGCGAAAGAGCGCGCGACTGTGACGATTCTCAACGGTGGTCTCACGATGGCCCACGACGAGTTCGTCGCCTCGGCGCTCCAGGGCATTGGCTACAACACGCGCTCCATGCAATGCGCCGATGTGGCATCGCTCCGGTACGGCAAGGAGTTCGGCAACAAGGCGCAGTGCAATCCCACCTATTTTACGGTCGGGAACCTCGTCAAAGAGCTCACGCGCTTACGCGATGAAGAGGGGATGTCGGCCCAAGAGATCATCGACCAATACATCTTTCTGACCGCCGGCGCCTGCGGGCCGTGCCGGTTCGGCATGTATGTCACCGAGTATCGCAAAGCGCTTCGCGACGCCGGCTTCGATGGCTTCCGCGTGGTGCTCTTCCAGCAGCAATCCGGCTTCAAGCAGGCGACTGGCGAAGAGGTCGGCCTCGCACTCAATCCAACGTTTTTCATGGCGCTCGCACGCGGCCTCTTCGCCGGTGACGTGCTCAACGTGCTGAGCTACCGCATTCGCCCCTACGAGGTCGTCGAAGGCGCGACCGATCTCGCCATGGCTCAGGTGAAAGGCGAGGTTCGCGAAGCCCTAGAGCACAACGGCAGCGTCCTTCGCGCTCTGTGGCGCGGCCGCAAGCATCTCGCGGCGGTCGAAATCGATCGCCTCCGCGCCAAGCCCAAAGTCGCCATCATCGGTGAGTTCTGGGCGATGACGACCGAGGGAGACGGGAACTACCACCTCCAGCGATTCGTCGAATCTGAAGGCGGCGAAAACGACATTCAGACCCTGGTCAACTGGCTGCTCTACACCCTGTGGGAGATGCGGTACGACACGGAGCGGCGCATGACGCTCCGCGGCACCGACGAGTCGTACTACGGCCTCGAGGGCTCGGATGTCGGTTACAAGATGGCGGGCGTCTGGCTGGGCGAGCTTGCCTTGCGCGCAACGTTCGCGACCTTCAGTGCAGCCGCCGGCCTCAAGGGCAACAAGCTTCCCGACATGGACGAAATCGCCAAGGTCGGCCACAGCTTTTACAACAACGAGCTTCGAGGCGGCGAGGGGCACATGGAGGTCGCCAAGCTCGTCCTCAACGTGGCCAAGCAAAAGGCCAACATGACGCTCAGCGTGAAGCCGTTTGGTTGCATGCCCAGCTCCGGCGTCTCCGATGGCATTCAAACCGTCATCACCGAGCTTCATCCCGACGCGATTTACTGTCCCGTCGAAACCAGCGGAGACGGCGCGGTGAACTTTTACTCGCGCGTACAGATGTACATGTTCAAGGCACGCGAACGCGCCCGTCAAGAGCACCAGGCCGCCCTCGACGAGTACGGCATCACCGAGGAGCAGGCGCGCGATTTCTTGAAAGGCAGCCGTTACGCGAAGCCGTTCTACAAGGCGCCGCACCTGGTTGCCGGGACGAGCGCCGACATCATCCACCAGATCGGTCCGCTCGTCGGCAAGGGCCCCGTCGGCCGAGCGAAGGTTCACGCGAAGCGAGCAGCAGCCCGGAGCAAGGCCTTCGTCACCAAGGATTTGCCGCATGCAAGGAAGACCTTCGGCAAGATGGCTCCCTACCTGCCATCGCTCGGTCGCCTCATCTACGTCGAGCTCAAAGAGAAGCTCCCGGCGCCCAAAGAGGCC
>JABDJF010000718.1 GCA_013002645.1 Myxococcales bacterium | reverse complement strand
GCCTCGCCCGTCGGAGCCTGGTCGACCGCGTAGCCCTCCGCCTGCAGCATCTCGGAAAGCATGCTGCGCGCGTTATCCTGGTCATCGACGATGAGAATCCTGGCCATCCCCCAACCGGTTCCGTCAGCTCGGACCTTACCGCAAAACGTGCGATCGCGCTTGGAGGGTCAGTCGAGGACGTCGTGGATGGCCGCGAGCACCTCGTCGCGGAATTCAGCCGGGAAGATCAGCCGGGGGTGCTCGATGCGCTTGTTGCGGAGCTGCCCGAGGATGAAGGAGGCGTCACCCAGGCGCTGAAGCGGCTGATGGCGGAGCGTCACCCACATCCCGTCGGTGCTGCCGTCCGTTGGCTCCTGGTAGGGAACGTCATCGGCAATGTCGAGCCAGACGGTGAGGTCCGGACGTAGCCCTTTGGCCGACACGATTTCACCTGCACGTTCCCGCGCCTCCGGCCATCGGTCGCGCCGGCTCTCTGGGAGCGGAACCGTTTTGGGCAGCTCGCGCGAGCGAAGTCGTTTGCTGAGCTCGGCGAGCGTTGGATCGGCGCCGTGCTCCCACTCGCCCAGGCAGGTCAGCAATTCGGCATCGTCCATGCGAAGGTACTCCTGAATGGACAGTGTTTCGCCGAGCGCCGCAGCATGAAACGCCGGCAGCAATGGTTCGGGAGGTGAGCCGCTGAAGATGAGCTCGCGCACGCGCATGAAAATCGCGCGCACCAATGCATCCGCCGCGCGCGTTGCCTTGTGATGATAAACCTGCTGGTACATGAAGTGCCGCCCGAGGAAGAAGCTCTCTGCCGGCGGAAGCCCCTTGCGCCCCTGAATCGCGAGGACCCAGCGTCCGTCGACGCACGCAAACGTCAACGCTTGCAGCAACCAGTCGAGGTCGTAGAGGCCGTAGCGGACGCCCGTCATGTGACTGTCGCGCAGGAGATAGTCGGCGCGGTCGACGTCCAGCGTCCCACTCACGCTCTGGCTGAGGTAGCTGAGCCGGTAGTCGCCGCTCAATAGGCTGGCAACGCGTCCGGACATGCCCGCCGACATCGACTCCAAGGTTTGGTGCACTTCGGTCGTCGGGTCGAGCAGGATTTCCTGCGTCCAAAGCTCGTGATGCTTCGCATGGGGCAGCACCTCTTCGAAGAGATGTGAAAATGGCCCGTGGCCAAGGTCGTGCACAAGCGCTGCGGCAAGGGCTTCGGCCCTCGCCTCGTCGTCGAGCCGCTGGTCCGGCGGAAGCTCGTCACTGCATGCGTCGATTCGGTGAAGGAGCGCCTGCATGACGTGAGCCGTGCCGACGGCGTGTGAAAAGCGAGTGTGCTCTGCGCCAGGGAACACGAGCGACGCGAGCCCGAGCTGCCGGACGCGGCGAAGTCGCTGCACCTCGCGCGTGTCGAGCAGGGAACGAATGACCCGCTCCGCCATGCCTTCGAACGCGATTAAACCATGGACCGGGTCCCTGAGGATCACGCTGCACGCTACCACTGCGCGTTCAGAACGCCAGCGTCCCGAAGCGACCGTCTCGGGGCACGTCGAAGCGCGAACCGCGGCGAACCACCGCGACGGTGTCGGGTTGCCAGAGCGGCAAGACGGGAACGTCGCGGGCGAGGATGCGTTGAACCCGCTCGTACACTGCACGGCGCTCGGCGCGATCGATCGTCGTTCGGCCGAGCTCGAAGAGGCCGTCGAGCTCCGCGTTTCGGTAGTGCCAACGGTTGGCCCCCTCGCTTCGTGGTCCGGGAATTCGCGACGAGTCGAAGAACCAACTGAGCACGTGGGGCTCGATCACCTCGGGTACCTGAAGCAGCGTCATCTCGAAGCGGCCTCGGTTCAGGTCGGCGATCAGTGTTGCGGCTTCGGAAGGACGAACGTCCACCTCGACCCCAACCTCCTGCAACATCGCGGCGATCGCGCGGGCTACCGACTGGCGAAAGCGCTCCGACGTCGTTCGAAGCACGAGTCGCATTCGTGGCGTAGGGCCGGGCGGATCGGGAAACCCAGCCTCGTCCAAGAGTGTGGCGGCGAGAACGGGATCGAAAGGACGCGGCGGCTCGTTGGCAAGCTCCGCCCAGTGACCGTGTGGAATCCAGCTGTCGGTGACGCGCGCAAGGCCTTGGTACTTGGCCTGGACCAGGAGCGCGCGATCGATCGCGTAGCCGATCGCGCGTCTGACGCGGACGTCGTCGAGCTTGGGCGAGCCGGTTTGAAAGCCGAGATAGAGGGTCGAGATGCCAGGGGCGCTCCGGGTCTCGAAATGCCCGTCGGCTCTGAACAGCGGGAGCAGCAGGGGCGGAATCGAGGCGACCGCCAGATCGCCCTGCCCAGCGAGCATCCGCAGCGCCCGCGTATTGTCGTCCCGGATCACGACCATTCGCAAGATTGGATAGGTCGGTGCCCCGCGATGCCAGTGCGGGTTGGGGCGAAGGTCGAGCACTCCGGGCTCGCGCTTCATCAGACGGTACGGGCCAGCCCCGATCGGCAAGGGCTCCTCCGGTGTGGCGATTCGCCGGAAGGCATCTTGGCGTCGGACGATGGGAAGCTCGAGGTCCGTGAGAAACGTAGCGTGCGGTTCGCGGAGGACGAACAAAATTGTTCGCGGGTCGGGGACCTGCATCTCGGCGATCCGTCGGTAGTTCTGGGCGTAGCGGCTCCGGAGCTTCGGGTCGACGATGCCTTCGAAAGTCGCGACGACGTCCCGGGCGTCGAGCGGGCTGCCGTCGCTGAAGCGCAGGCCTT
>JABDJF010000178.1 GCA_013002645.1 Myxococcales bacterium | reverse complement strand
CGGTGATGCTCGGCCCGGAGTCGAAGCGGTAGGTCAGACCGCCACGCAGAACGAAGAACGCGCGGGTGTTGTAGTGCGTATCGAACCAGATCGACCAGGGTGGACGGATGCCCCAGTTGCTCATGTATCCGGCCCAAAACGCACCAACGTGACGGGGCTGCTGCTGTGCGGGTGCCGGTTCCTGCGCTCGCGCAGCGAACAGAGGGAAAAGGAGAATCACGAGCACCGCCAGCCGAGCGGCCCAAGCGGCGGATGAAGCAACCTGCGTCCCCTTCCCTCTCACGACCGGCCAGTTCTAGCACCACGCGGCGCGGCCCGGCTGCACTAAATGGCGGGGCTCTCAGCTGTCGACCCCTGCCCGACTCCTGCTACATCACGACCCCAGTGACTCCGGAAGCCCAGCTAGTCTTTGCCATCATTGGCGGCGCGACGGTGCTCTTCGTCTCGGGCAAGGTGCGCCTCGACATCACCGCGCTCTTGGTCGTCCTGGCGCTCATGCTCAGCGGCGTCCTGACGGTGAAGGAGGCGGTGTCTGGGTTTGGAGATCCGATCATCTTGATCCTCGCCGGACTCTTCGTGGTGGGCGAGGCCTTGATCCAGACCGGGGTGGCCTATCGAGTCGGCGATTGGCTGGCCGACCTCGGCGGCGCGAGCGAGGCCCGGCTGCTCGCCTTGCTCATGCTTGCTACGGCAGGGCTCGGGAGCGCCATGAGCTCCACGGGAGTGGTTGCGATCTTCATCCCGATCGTGCTTCGCATCGCTTCGGCGACAGGTCGCAGCCCGTCGCGCCTGCTCATGCCCGTCTCCTACGGAGCGCTCATCAGCGGCATGCTCACTTTGATCGCGACGCCTCCCAACCTGGTCGTCAACGATGTGCTTCACGATTCCGGAGCCGAGACGTTCAGCCTCTTCAGCTTCGCGCCGGTTGGTCTGGGGGTTCTGGTTGCCGCGATCGCCTACATGCTGCTCGTTGGACGCCGGATCTTAGGCGAGCAGACGCCGTCGTCGCACGACGAGCAGACCGGCACTGGCATTTCGATGAGGGAGCTAGGCGAACGGTACGGAGTTCTCGACGCGATTCATGCGCTGCTGGTCGAGGAAGGCTCGCCGCTCATCGACCGCAGCCCTGCGGAGGCGGAAATCTCGGACGAATGGCATGCCTACGTGCTCGCCCGTGAACGCAAGGAGCGCTTCCTCACGGCCATCGTTCCCGTCACCCGGGACACACGCTTCAAGGCGGGCGACCTCTTGCTGGTCAAGGTCGCCGCGAGTGAGTTACCGCGTTTTGCCGAGGAGAACCGGCTGCGGGAGGTATCGCTCACGGGCTCGGTCGGCAAACGCGCACGGGAGAGCTTTGGTGTCGCCGAAGTCCTGATCCCGCCCGAATCGAAATACATCGGCGAGTCGGTGCACGACATCGAGCTCAGGACGCGCTTCGGGCTGACGGCGCTGGGTTTGCGCCGCAGGGGCAAGAACGTCGAGGAGGAGCCGATGTCCGAGCCCTTCAAGTCTGGTGACACCATCCTGGTCGCTGGCGGCTGGAAGCAGATCAAGGTGCTCGAATCCGATCCGCGAAATCTAGTGCTTCTCACGGTTCCGAAGGAGATCAAACAGGCCGTGCCGATGTCCTCTCACGCGCCCGTTGCGTTCTTCATTCTTGCCGCGATGGTCGTGTTTCTGGTGCTCGAGCCCATTCCGATGCTTGCAACGATCCTCATCGCCGCGCTCGCATTGGTTGCAACCGGCTGCCTCACGATGGAGCGCGCGTACGAATCGATGAGCTGGTCGACGCTCGTGTTGGTGGCTGGGCTTCTGCCGCTGGCTCTCGCCCTCGACAAGACCGGAGGCATGGAGCTCGTCGCAAGTGGGCTCGTGAGCAGCATCGGCGGCCTCGGGCCGTATGGGATTCTGACCGTCGTCTTCTTCGTCACCGCCGGCCTCGGCATGTTCGTGTCGAACACGGCCACCGCGGTGCTGGTGGCCCCTCTTGCGATCCGCTTGGCGGCGGAGCTGGGGGTTGAGCCGCAGGCCCTGGCCGTGATGGTCGTCATGGGCGCCTCCGCCTCATTCGTCACGCCGGTGTCCTCGCCGGTCGTCGCTCTCGTCGTGTCTCCCGGAAACTATCGCTTCACCGACTTCGTCAAGGTCGGCGCGCCGCTCGTGTTCATCACCTGGATAGTCTCGCTGGCCATCACGCCACTGCTCTTTCCCATGTGAAATTTCGAGGCCAATGGGCTAGCCTCATGCGGCCATGCTCGAAGCAAGCCATCACTACTTCAACGAGGCGGCGGACGCCCTCGATCTCAGCGACCAAATTCGCGAAATCCTGCTCACTCCCCGCCGAGTGCTGAAGGTGGAAGTCGTGACCGAGGACGACGAAGGGAAGCTACTTCACTTCACAGGCTTTCGCACGCAGCACACCGACGTACGAGGGCCGTACAAGGGTGGGCTTCGCTACCACCCGCACATGGACGAAGACCATGCCACTGCACTCGCGAACTTGATGACCTGGAAGACCGCGATCGTGGGCGTGCCTTTCGGTGGGGCCAAGGGCGGGATCAACTGCGATCCGAGACAGATGAGCAGACAAGAGCTCGACCGCGTCACGCGCGCGTTCGTCAAGGGAATGAGCGGAATGCTCGGACCGACGCTCGACATCCCGGCGCCGGACGTGAATACGAACGCGGAGGTGATGGGCTGGATCATGGACGAGTACTCGCAAAGCAACGGTTTCTCGCCGGGCGTCGTGACCGGGAAACCGGTCGACCTGTTCGGCTCGCTCGGCCGGGACGAAGCCACGGGGCGAGGTGTGATGTACGCGATGCGCGAGGCGCTGAAGGACCAGGGAAAGAGCATCGCCGAGGTGACCGTGGCGATGCAGGGATTCGGCAACGTCGGCACACACGCCGCGCGTCTGATCGCCGAGCTCGGTGGCAAAATCATCGCCGTCGCCGACCACCTCGGAGCGGTCGAAAACCAAGAAGGACTGGACGTGCCTGCGTTGATCGCGTGGACAGCGGAGCACGGCACGGTGAACGGCTTTCCGGGCGGCGCCCCCTTCGAGGGTGCGGACGTGATCACGTGGCCCGCTGATGTTCTCATTCCGGCGGCGCTCGAAGAGGCGATCACGGGGGACAACGCTGGTGACGTTCGCGCGTCTCTGATCGTCGAAGGCGCGAACGGCCCGACGACGCCGCGCGCGGACGAGATTCTTCGCGACCGGGGTGTCCTCACCGTCCCCGACATCCTCGCCAACGCTGGCGGGGTCACGGTGAGCTACTTCGAATGGGCACAGAACATCCAGCAGTTTCGTTGGGAGCTCGATCGTGTGAACGACGAGCTAGAAAAGGTGATAGTCCGCGCGTACGCAGACGTACGCACTGTTGCGAAAGAGAAGTCGCTCGACATGAGGACCGCCGCGTTCGTCCTCGCAATTCAGCGGGTCGGCCGTGCGGCCAAGGCGCGGTGGCCGATCAGAGAAACGGTCCGCTTGTAGGCGCCCGGCGGGTCGTCAGCACGCCCGATGGCAGCAGGATTCCGCATCGGATGCCGTCTTCGAGCACCTGTCGGAGACTACGGCTATGGGTTGGCCCGTCGAAAAAATTCTCGAAGAAGCGCTCAAGCTTGATTGAGTGCCAGTAACCGCGACACGGCGTGCGCCAAGCGGCGAGAGTCTGCGTGACGCGAACTCGACAAGACCTTGCGCGCGAGCATGCCCAAGGTCTCGGCGGTGGGCGCGTCTCCCACGTCCGCCCTTCCCTGCGTCGTCTCGGCGTCAGTTTTGCCAGTTGGCAAAGCGATTTCCCGAAAGTGCTTTTCGCCGTCTTTTGTTTCCGCTGACTCAGGATCCCGTTTCCCGTGATTACCCGTAGTTGCCTGAATCGGCTCGAAATCACATGTTTTCGATTCCCACCGCCTCCACCATTTTGAGCCTGGAATCATTCAGCTTTCGGCCGAGAACCACTTGGGTGTCCAAAAAAGTGTCCAAAGCGCGGTTCGCTGAAGGCCGGAAATCGAGGAGCCTTCCCCGGTCGAGGTTCACGTTCAAACAGCGCACTGCCCGGCATAGCGTTGGCCATTCAAAGCTGGTGTAGAC
>JABDJF010000162.1 GCA_013002645.1 Myxococcales bacterium | reverse complement strand
GACTCGCCTTCCCGATTCGCCATTCGCCGTCTTCGAGATCGAAGACCTCATGAACATGGGTCCAAAGATCGTCAACGCGACGCTTCTCTATCTCTTTCACTACGTCGAAACAAAGCTCGACGGTCGGCCAACGCTGCTGGTCGTCGACGAGGCATGGCTTGCGCTCAGCAATCCGCTCTTTTCGGACAAGCTCCGCGAGTGGCTGAAGGTGCTTCGAAAGAACAACTGCGCCGTCGTGATGGCGACCCAGTCGCTTTCGGACGTGGTGAATTCCCCGATTCGCGATGCGGTGTTCGAGAGCTGCCCGACACGGCTTCTTCTTCCGAACCCCGAGGCCCTGAGCGCCATGATGAAGACGCTCTACCAGGACTATCTTCGTCTCGACGATGCGCAGATCGCGTTGATCGCCTCGGGACAGAAGAAGCGGCAATACTACTACGCGTCTCCCAAGGGCACGCGCCTCTTCGAGCTCAACCTCGGACCGGCTGCGCTGAGCTTCCTTGGCGCAAGCAGCAAGCCTGACCTCGCGGCGGTCCGCCGGCTTGCGGCCGCCGACCCCGAGGGTTGGCCGGAACGATGGCTCCGCGAGCAGGGTCTCGAAGACGACGCCGCGCGATGGAGGACGGCCGCAGGAAAGGAAAAGGAAGAAGACGACGATGAAGCAAAGACGATGGAATACCGGACGCTCGAGCACGCGATGGTGGGTACAGAAAGCGATTTTCTCGATGGTCCTACTGTCACTTACCTCGGTTAGCGACGCGCGAGCGGGAGTTCTTGCGGGTGGGGCGAGCGAGTTCACGCAGGTCCTCAACAAGGTCGAGCTGATTATGCAGACCAAGCAGGTCATCGACCAAGTCCGACAGACCAAACAGACACTCCAGCTTCTCCGCAACAACTTCCAACGCCTGAACCCTGCCTCTTGGGGAGAGTCCACGGGCATACTCAACCTGCTGGCGGACTCGGTCACGCACGGCGAGCGGACGGCTTTTGCGTTGGCGCGCGCCGATGAAGAGTACGAGCGGCGATTTGCGCAAGCGACAGGAGCCGGGGAGCGACCCGCCCGATTCAGTCACGCCTACCAAGGCTGGTGGACGAAAAACCGCGCGTCGGTCCGCGCCATCCTCGCGAAGGTGGGGATGAAAGCAAGCGACTTCCGGAACCAGCAAGCGGGCCTCCGAAAGCTCCAGAGTCTTTCGCGGTCGCCCGGAAGCCGCGATCAAATCTTGCAAGCCGCCAACGAGCTCGCCGTCACCCAGTCTCGGCAGCTCCAGGAGCTTCAAGAGATCGGGATGCAACAAATCGCCCTCCAAGGCACCAACTTCACCGCCGAGCAGGAGCAAGTCCACCACAAGCGCGAAGCGACACGGCGCGCGCTTCGGACGCCCCACCTCTACCGCGGCAACGAAAAGAAGTACTGATGACGCGGCGGACAAAGAGTCAACTTGGTTGGGCTCTTGGGCCCGCATTGTTCTTCTTCGCGCTCTCATGGACGCACACCGCTCAAGCCCAGCTCTCGATCGACAACGTGCCGGAGACCCTCATCGAGGCGTTTCGGTTTCATCTCGACAAGTGGTCGGAGGTCCTGCTCGGCTTCGCAAAGAAGCTCTTCTTTGCCCTCGCCAGCATCGAGCTCACCATGTCCTTGGCGCGCGCCTACTACGAAGAGGGCGGAACGTTCGATCGCGTGGGCGCGGTCCTGATCAAGCGAATGCTCTTCCTTGGCTTTTGGAGCACGCTCCTTTTCTTCGGGCCGGACGGTATCCGAAACCTGGTCGACAGCTTCGCTGCGCTTGGAGCAGCGGCGTCCGGACAAGCGCTCGATCCGACCGGCATCCTTGAGCAAGGCCTTGGGCTCACTCTCGAGCTCATGAGCCTCGCGTTCGACGAGGGGGTCCTCGAAAGCGCCGCGCTCTTCTTCCCTCTTACCATCCTTGCGATCGTGTTTGTGTTCGCGACCGCCGAAGTCGTCGGCGCGCTTGTCGATGCGTACATCGTCGCGTCCGCGGGCATCGTGATGCTGGGCTTTGGGGGCAGCCATTGGACGGCACCGATGGCCGAAAATTACCTCCGAACCGCGGTGGGAGCCGGCATTCACCTGATGGTGGTGAACCTGGTCGCGGCCGTTGGCATGAGGGCGGTCCTCGAAATCGCGTATGTCATCAAGGGGGTCGGGGACGCCGACTTCCCGGGGCTCGTCTCGGTCGTGCTCTACGTGACCGGCGCGGCGATGCTCTTTGCGTACTT
>JABDJF010000145.1 GCA_013002645.1 Myxococcales bacterium | reverse complement strand
GCGGATTCACGTCGAGGTCTCTCGCTTTGGCGCTCTCGAAATTCGTGAAGAAGACGAACCCGCGTGCATCGAAACCCTTGAGCAGGACGAAGCGCACGGCGGGCAGACCTCTTTCGTTGGCGGTGGCGACGGCACAACGGCTCACCTCGAACTCCTCGCGCGCCTCCGCCCGCTCGTACGCGCCGGCGAATCTTGCGATCGGATCGTCGTGAGTCACGGCTCCCGGCTGCTCTTCAGATGGTTATTGGCGATGTCCGCCCAGGAGCCGTGGGGCTCGAGCGTCAGGTACTCTTGCCAGTGCGGCTGCGCGTCGGCGCGATCTCCGCGCTCTTCGAGCGCCATCGCGAGGTTGAAATGGGCATCCGCGAATGACGGGTCGCTCCGTAGCGCCTCACGGAACAGCTGGATCGCTTGGTCCACTTCGCCTCGCTCGAAACAAAGAAAACCCAAGTTGTAGAGGGCTTCGGGCTGTTCTGGGTCGCTTTGCAGCGCCTGCCGGTAGTAGCGTTCGGCAGCTTCGAGCTGTTGGCGGCGGTACTCGAGGTTCCCGAGATTGGTGAGCGCATTGGACAGCGTCGGATCGAGCGACAAGGCCTTCTTGTAGGCCTGCTCTGCCTCGTCGAAGGTCTGCTCGTCTTCGTCGAAGCGGCAGCCTTCGAGGTAGTGCTCGTACGCGCGGGCCCGATCGTCATGATCGAAGTGCAAGAGCCTGACGACGTCGGACGTCAAGCCGTCGATCCGAAAGTCGAGCACGGCCTGACCGGTCGTTGGTTCGTAGGCGCCGGCTTCGTCCTGCACGAGGACCGTGCGTCCGTCCGCCACGACGCGAAGGTCGGATAGTGGTCGCGTCGTCTTTGGAAACGCCTCCTGCAGGGATTCCACGGTGCGGCGCACCTGGCGCAGGGGCACACCCTGCTCGAGTAGGCCCTTGGCCGCGCGAACCCCAACCAGATCTTGAAAGCTATAGTAGTTGCGGCCCTCGACCCGCACCGACGGAGCAAGCACACCCGAGCGATGCCAGTATCGAAGGCGCGCCGGTTTGAAGCCAAACAGCCGAGCCACCTCTGTCACGGTGTACAGTCCTTTGTACGGATCGCTGCTGGGCGGCGCGGGTTGCGAGGGCGCTGGCTCCAGGTTCGCGGCCCGGGTCAGCTTCCCATCCGCCCCGAAACCAACGCGAATTACGTTGTCCCGATCGCTGCCTTCGCTCAAGTCGGTCTCCACGCGGGACAATAGGCCGAGCTTGCCTCCGTGCAAGCGTCGATGCCCAGCCACAGCACCCGGCCGACGGTGCTAGGGTTCGGGCATGGCGCACCCTCCAGCATCGGGACCGATCGGGTTTCTTTCGGATGTGCACGGCAATCTCACCGCCCTCGAGGTCGTGCTTTCGGAGCTCGAACGGCTGGGTGTGAAGCGCCTCTACATCGCAGGCGATCTGCTGCTCGGGGGCGAAGAGCCGCTCGAAGTCTGGCATCGCTTGCAGGAACTGGGTGCGATTTGCACGCGTGGCCCGTCGGACATGGCGCTCGGTTCGGTCGATCCGACGAGCCTCGTTCCCATCGATGGCGAGCAGCGCAGGCAGGCTCGGCTCTTCGCCGACACCCGGGCTGCGATCGGCGACCTAGTGGCGGAGCGCCTTCGCCGTTTGCCGGAGCAACAACGTATCCCGCTGATTGACGGTCGCGAAGTCTTGATGGTGCACGGCTCCCCTGCAGACAGTAACCGCGAGATTGGTCACGACCTGACCGACGACGAGATCCTCGCCCTGCTCGCTGACGACCCGGCCGACATCATCGTCTGCGGCTCGACCCATGTTCCGTTCCAGCGCGCCGTTGCCGAGTATCACGTGGTGAACGTCGGCTCGGTGGGCGCTGCTCCCGAGGGACAGATCGCTCACTACACGGTCTTGACGCCACGGATGAGCAACGCCGACATCCTTCAGGACTGGGTCAGCTACGAGGAACCCGAAGCGTCCTAGCCAGCCACCGCCTTGGGCTCGTCCGGCTCCTGGGTGCTCGCTCGAAGCATCTCGACCCGCCGGACTCGACGCTCGTCGGCGTCCAGAATCACGAAACGGTACGGCCCCGCAACGACTGTCTCGCCAAGCGCGGGCACCTGACCGAGGAGGTGCACCAGCATGCCGCCAAGCGAGTCGAAATCGCCTTTGTCCTCGCAGACCGGCTCGCCCAAATGCTTTTCGAGGTCGTATACCGAGATGCTCGCGTCCACGAAGTAGTGGCCTGGAGCGCGCTCGTAGACCAGGGGCGCTTCTTCGTCGTGCTCGTCCTGAATTTCGCCGACGATTTCTTCGACGATATCTTCGAGGGTGACGATCCCGGCCGCTCCGCCAAACTCGTCGACCACAACGGCAAGATGCGAACGTCGCCGCTGCATCTCTCGAAGTAGGACGCCGATCTTCTGGCTCTCGGCGGCGAAGAAAACGGGCTTTCGCAACACGTCCGCCAAAAGGACTTCGGCCGCGTTCGAGTTGCCGCCTAGAAGCTGAAAGAGATCTTTGGCGTACAGGATGCCTTCGACCTGATCGATTTGTGCGCGGTACACAGGGTAACGGCTGTGACCCGACTCGACGATACTCGCGAGGACCTCATCGATGCTGGTGTCGATGTCGAACGCCACGACCTGTGTGCGAGAGACCATGATCTCCCTGGCCACGGTATTTTTGAATTCGAGCACGCTGCGGAGCATCTGCGCGTGATCTTCGGCGATGGTACCGGTCTCCTCGCCTTGTTCGATGACGTGCTCAACGGCCAGGTCTGCCAAGCGATCCGGGTCCTGCGGCTGAATGGGCCGGACGACCTTTCGAACCATGTTCTCCAACCAGCTCAGCGGCGCCGCGACAGGCGTCAGCAAGAGGTCGACTGGACGCAGCCATTTCCAAATTCGCAGCGTCGCCCGCCCCGAACGTTGCCGGACGACGGCTCCGGCAATCGTTGCCACGATCGCGTAGGCCGCCGAAATGCCGAGGACCGCGAGCACCGCCACCGAGACACCGCGCGACTGGAGAAGCGTGTGGGCGACGAATACCGCGGCCAGCGTCAAGCACAGGACGCGCCCGGTCAACAGACGGGACTGCACGGCCGTGAGGTCTCGTAAGACGCGTTCGGCGACCTTGGCGTAGCCATCGTCGGCCTCCAATACCGCCTGCAAACCGGCTTCACCTAGCGCGTGCAAACCGGCACTAACAGCTGCAAGCAGCGCGCCGAGACCCACGCCGCCAACGATTGCGGCGGCTAACTGTATACTTGGAACGTCCAAGACCTTGTGCGCTTTTAGAGTACCGAGGACCGCAATCGGCCGCAACAGCCGGGGTCAGCCACCTCGGCGCTGGTCCCGAAGAGCCCGAATTCGCAGGCGAAGCGCGTTCAACCGGATGAATCCCGTCGCGTCCTGCTGATCGTAAACCTCGTCCTCCTCGAACGTCGCGAACTCGGGGTCGTAGAGGCTGTTCGGGCTGCGTCGACCCACCACCGTGGCGCTGCCCTTGTACAACTTGATGCGCGCCTCCCCGGTGACGTCCTTTTGAGCATCGTCGATGAGAGCCTGCAGCATCTCACGCTCCGGCGCGTACCAAAACCCGCGATAGACGAGTGATGCATACTCGGCGATGAGTCCGTCGCGAATCCTCAGCACCTCCCGGTCGCAGGCGATCGACTCGACCGCCCGGTGGGCCTGATGAAGGATGGTCCCGCCAGGAGTCTCATAGACGCCCCGTGACTTCATTCCGACGAAGCGATTCTCGACGATGTCGACTCGGCCCACGCCGTGCTTCCCGCCGAGCTCGTTGAGACGCAGAATGAGAGCGGCCGGGGAAAGCCGCTCGCCGTTCACGCTGACGGGGTTGCCCTTTTCGTATCCGATGACCAGGTACTCCGGGGTGTTCGGCGCATCTTCGGGGTCGGTCGTCCAACGGAACATGTCCTTGAGCGGCTCGTTCCAGGTGTCCTCGAGAACGCCGCCCTCGTAGCTGATGTGAAAGAGGTTGGTGTCCATGGAATATGGCTTCTCGGCCGTGACCTCGATCGGGATCTTCCGGTCTCTGCAGTAGGCAATGCAGTCGCTTCGCGACTTCAAAGACCAGATTCTCCACGGTGCGATGACTTCGATCCGTGGATCGATCGCCATCGCGGTGAGCTCGAAGCGGACCTGGTCGTTGCCCTTGCCGGTGGCGCCGTGCGAAATCGCGTCTGCACCCTCCGCGCGAGCCACTTCCATCATGGCCTTTGCGATGACGGGGCGAGCGATCGAGGTGCCGAGCAGGTAGTCGTTTTCGTAGACAGCGTTGGCCCGCAGCATCGGGAAGCAGAAGTCGCGGGCGAACTCCTCTTTGAGGTCGGCGATGATGCACTTGGAGGCGCCGCTCCCGCGGGCTTTCTCATCGAGGCCGCCGAGCTCCTCGCCCTGGCCGACGTCGGCGCAAAATGCGATCACTTCGGCGTCGTAGGTTTCTTTGAGCCAGGTTAAAATGACCGATGTGTCGAGGCCGCCGCTGTAGGCGAGCACAATCTTCTTCGGGGAGCCAGCCATGGGCCGGGATGGTAGTGGTCCGCTGTCCGGGCGCAAGGGGGCAAGGCGTCAAGCGACCCGGGCGATGGCCTCGGCGTCGAGAAGCTCGGTAAACACGCGAAGCGCCTCCAGCCTGCCCATCTGGCAAATCTGCAGCGCCTCGGCGACCGTCGTCTGACCGTCCAACAGGGACAAGAGGTATGCGGCCTGGGGATCGAGCCCGAGCCACTTCACCTTCGCAGCCGGGACCGCGAGGTTGAATACGTAGTCGACCGAGCCGATGCGGTTGAGGTACCGGGCTTCGAGGCGGGCCCGGCTGTTGACCGCGTACTGCCGCGCATTCTCGTCTTCGGGGTCCATGCCGAGGAGGAGCTCGGCAGCGCTCAGCGACCTTGCATAGTCACCGAGCGCGAAGCAGTCGGCAATTTCCGCATGGAGAAGGTCGGGGCTCGCTTGATCGGATTCCGGCGTTTCAAGCCGTGCTGGCGGCGGTTCCGTTGGTGCAAGGCTGCGTCGATCCCGATCGGCGACCCAGGCGTCTCCAGAGATGCGGCGCGTCGGCCGCTCGTGTACGTCCTGCGAATCCGGCTCCGCCGCTAGGTCGATCGCGCCATTGTCGCCCAGCACACTCGGAAACGACGAATCGCCGGAACCTGGTTTAACAGAAGTCATGGATCACGCCGACTTGCCGACCACGCCCTTGAACATGCGCTGCGTTCGACCAAGCGACTCGAGCTCGTCTTCGAGCGCTGCAATATCGCCTCGCTCGAGCAGCGTTCGTGCGTTGTCCACGACGCCCTTGGCCTTGTCGATGGCATCGCGCCCGAAGTCGCTGCCCGCAACGATCGATTCTACCTCGGGAAAAAGGCGCTCGATCTCGGCGATCAGCGTTTCCGCTTCTTGGCGGACCTTCTCGGAGGCCTCGTCCTCACGCCGCGAAACGGCGAAATCCGACGCATCGACCATCATCTCGTTGATTTCGTCCTCGGTGAGGCCGCTCGTCGCGGTGACGGTGATGGACTGCTCCTTGCCGGTCTCGACGTCCTTGGCGTGGACGCTGACGATGCCATCCGCGTTGATTTCGAACGTCACCTCGACCTCCACCTGGCCGGCTGCCGCACGGCGAAGCCCGGTCAAAATGAACTCGCCCAGCAGCTCGTTTTCCTCTGCGCGTCGAGACTCGCCCTGAAGAACGAGAATCTTCACGGCCGTCTGGTTGTCGCGCACCGTGGTAAACGGCTTGCTGCGGGACGTCGGTACCGTGGTGTTCTGCGGGATGAGCTCCTCGAAGTAGCCGCCGACGACCATGATGCCGAGCGTGTGCGGCGTGACGTCGAGCAGAACCATGTCGAGCTCCGGAGAGTCGTCTACGAGCGCGGCGCCCTGAATCGACGCGCCAAGCCCGACCACCTCGTCGGGGTGCACTCCTTTGCAAGGGTCGCGCTGGAAGAATTTGCTGACCCTCTCCTGCACCTTCGGCATGCGGGTCATACCGCCAACGAGGATGATGTCTTCAATCTCGTCCTTGTTGAGGCCCGCTTCACCAAGCGTCAGCTCGCAGATCTGAACGGTGCGGTCGACCAAGTCTGCCGTCAGCTCTTCGAGGGTAGCGCGCGTGAGCAGGCGCTGAAGGTGGAGCGCCTCGTTGCGAGCGCTCGAAATGATGAATGGAAGGTTGACCTCGGTCTCGGTGACCGCAGAAAGCTCGCACTTGGCCTTCTCGGCGGCGTCTTTGAGGCGCTGCAACGCCATGCGGTCCTGGCGAAGATCGATGTCGTGCTCGTGTTGAAAGCCTTCCACGAGCCAGTCGATCACGCGCTGGTCGAAGTCTTCTCCACCGAGGAACGTGTCACCGGCGGTGCTGATGACTTTGAACACACCGGTGCTCGCGATCTCGAGAATCGAGATGTCGAAGGTGCCGCCCCCGAGGTCGAAGACCGCGACGGTGCGATCGATGTTCTTTCCAAAACCATAGGCAAGCGCCGCTGAAGTCGGCTCGTTGATGATGCGAATGACTTCGAGGCCGGCGATCGCGCCCGCATCTTTGGTGGCCTGGCGCTGGTTGTCGTTGAAGTACGCAGGCACCGTCACGACGACCTTGTCGACCTCTTCGCCGAGATAATCCTCCGCGACCATCTTCATCTCTTGAAGAACCATCGCGCTGATCTCGGGAATGCTGTAGACCTTGTCCCGCATCTTGATGCGGCAATCGCCGTGCGGACCTTCCACGATGTGGAACGGCGTGGTCTGGATCGTGTTCTTGACCTGAGGGGTTTCCCACTTTCGACCGATGAGGCGCTTGCACGCAAACACAGTGTTCTCGGCGTTGGTCACGGCCTGGCGCTTTGCGATGTGGCCCACCAATCGCTTGCCCCCCTCCGTCACGGCCACCATCGAGGGGGTGACCTTGTATCCCCCACGATTTGCGATGACCACGGGCGTGCCGCTTTCCACGACGGCAACGCACGAGTTGAACGTACCTAGGTCAATCCCAATGACTCTTTCCATGCCCCACTTTCAAGCGCTCAGATGCGTTCTGTCGCATCACCCCACGAGCTGCTGTTTAAGATTTTTCACCATCTCGTGGCCCGGGTCCAGCTTTGCTGCCTCATCGAGCTCTTTCGCGGCGCTATTATCCATGCCCGCCTGGATGTAAATACGGGCCAAAAGCAGGCGCGCATCGAGCGAATCCGGGTCCAAGTCGAGGCTTCTTTGGGCGAAATCCCGTGCTTTTCGGAGATCGCCCCCGGCGCTCAGAAGCGCCTTGGCCGCGCGTCGAGGAGCGACGGGGTCCTCGGGGGCGGCCTCGGCCACTTTGGCCCAAGAAATGCTGGCGGCCGACCAGAGGTTGTTCTCCTCCTCGTAGGTCGCTTGTTCCCTATGAATGTCGATGAGCTGGACGCGAAGGTGGGAATTGACCCGTTGGTAGTCCTCTTGAACCTCGCTGCGACTCGAATCGAGGGTGATCGCCATCCTCAGGGCCGTGGCCGCCGCGGCCAGGTCACCCTTGGCCTCGGCCACGCGGGCGGCCTCGATGTGATGCTCGGCGCGATCGACGCCTCCCGTGAGCCCGGCCGTTCGCTTGAGCGAGCGGGTGAGATCACGGAGCGCGGTTTTCGCTCCGACCTTGGCCGTGGGTGCTGGCATCGAACGCACGGGCCCGCTCCTCGCTGACGGCCCCATCGATCGGCCCCGAAGCTTTCTCTCGAGGAGCTCGCGTTTTCGTTGCATGCGCGCGTGCTCCGAAGTCCCGGGGACGACGGAAGCGGCCTTCTTCGCAGGCGCCTGAGTCGGCTGCCAGTCCCGGGGCGGCGGGGCGGAATCGACCGGCCCAGCCTGGCGTTCGGCAATGGGCGCGCGCGTGAGCGCTTTGGACATCGCCTGCGCTCGTTCCTCGACACGACTGATTTTCTCTTCCGCCGCGGATACGACGATGCTTCTCTTGAGGTAGCGATCGTAGGCCTCCCGCTTTTGTTGGCGGCCGATGACTTCGTAGGCATCGGTCACCTTACGGAAGATCACCTCCATGTGCGCTTTGAAGGAGCCGAGACGCTTCCCATAATAGGAGTCGGGATGAAAGGTCTTGGACAGCAGGAAATAGGCCTTACGAATTTCGGAGCGGTCGGCATCTGTCGCGACGCCGAGGAGCTCGTAGTGGTTGAGCTGATCGGCCTGTGTGAATGTTTGCAGGATTTTCTCCTGAAGCGCTTCGTCGATCTCCACATCCTCGATGAGCTGCGCTGCCGGGGGCGCGCTCGCGACTTTCGCGCCCCGCCATTCGACGAGTCCGAACGAGATCAGCCGTTCGATCGCTTCGGCGACGAGCGCAGGTTCGAGCACCGTCAGGTCGGCGATGTCGTCGACATTGAGGACCCCATCGACGCACGAATGCACGAACGCCTCCTGCGGGCTCATACTGTGCGCGCCGAGGTCTCCTTCTTCGATCGGTTGAGGAATTCGCTCCTCCGACATCGACTCTCTACCGTCCCCCTATCCGCACAGTCTAGCTTGGCGTTTGGCTCGGCAGCCAGTTCGCCGGCGCTAAACGACGAGCCACTCCAATAGAGCCTTCTGGGTGTGTAGGCGGTTCTCCGCCTCGTCCCAAACTCGCGACTGCGCACCATCGATGACCGCAGCACTCACTTCTTCGCCGCGATGCGCGGGCAAACAGTGGAGGAAGATCGCATCCGAAGCGGCCCTAGCCATGGCGGCCTCGTCTACGATGAAGCCGGCAAACGCGCCGTGTCGCTCCCCGGCCTCGTCCTCTTGCCCCATGCTTGCCCACACATCGGTGCTGACCACCGTGGCGCCCTCCAAGGCCTCCTCGGGTCGATCGACGACTCGAACATGGGCGCCGCGCTTCCGCGCATCGGCCAGCACCTGCTCATCTGGCTGGTACCCCGGCGGGCAGGCGAGCGCCAGCTCGAAGCCGGCCACGCTGGCGGACACGATCCAGGAGTGAGCCATGTTGTTGCCGTCGCCGATCCAGGCCACCCGCGCCTGGTCGAGCGCCGGCCCGGTGCCCTGGCGAATCGTCATCATGTCGGCGAGAAGCTGCACGGGGTGAAACTCGTCGGAAAGCCCGTTGACGACGGGGACGGTCGAAAAGCGCGCGAGCGCCTCCAGGCGATCGTGCCCAAAAGTCCGGTAGACCACGCCGTGCACATATCGGCTCAACATGCGGGCGGTGTCTTCGATCGGCTCGCCGCGCCCGAGCTGCGTGTCTCTGGAGTTGAGTGTGACGGGCTGTGCGCCGAGCTCGTGGATGCCCACTTCGAACGAGAGGCGCGTCCGCGTCGATGCTTTTTCAAACACGACCGCGATCGACTTCCCCTCGAGCGGCCGTGGATGTCCGGGCGTGCCGCGAAGCGCTTTCAGCTGTTCTGCCCGGTCGAGCACGGCGAACAGCTCTTCCCGGCTCAGGTCGGAAATCGTGAGGAAGTGCCGGGTCATGGCTTCCTCGGCGCCTCCGCCAGAACCTTTGCCAAGATCGAAAGCCCTTCGTCGAGCTCGTCGCGCGTCACGTTGAGGGAGGGTGAGACTCGGATGACGTTCCCGCCGGCGAGCGTAAGCAGCAGCCCGGCCGAATGAACCGCCGCAATCGTTGCGCCGGGGTCGACGTCGTCGGCCAGGACGATGCCCTGCAGCAAGCCTAGTCCCCGCGTACCCGCGGTGGTCTGCAGCTGAGCATCGAGCCCGGCAAGCCGATCGGCCAGATACCCACCGAGATCCCGCGCGTTCTCGATGAGTCCTTCCTCGTCGATGATGTGCAGTACGGCAAGCCCCGCGGCGCACGCGAGCGGGTTGCCGCCAAAGGTGCTGGCGTGGCTCCCGGGTGGAAGGCCTCCGGCAATTCGATCGGCCACTGCAATGGCGCCAAGCGGAAAACCTCCGCCGATGCCTTTGGCGAGTGAGCACGCGTCGGGAACGGTGTCGAACCATTCCTGCGCGAGGAATCGGCCTGTTCGACCGTACCCGGACTGTATTTCGTCGAAGAAGAGCAAGGCGCCCCGCTCGTTGCAAATCCGGCGCGCACCCCTGACGAATTCGTCGGTCCCGACGATGATCCCGCCCTCGGCTTGAAGCGGTTCGAAGATCACGGCCGCGGTCTGATCCGTCACCTCCGCGTCGAGGGCGGCGAGGTCATTGAAACCGATGAAGCGCACACCCTGAACCAGCGGCTCCATGCCTCGGTGGTACTTGACTTGCCCGGTCACGGACAGCGAGCCCATCGTCCGGCCGTGGAAGCTATTGTGGGTCGACACGAATCCCGTTCGTCCCTCGTCGCCTCGGTCGTAGTGGTACCGGCGCGCGAGCTTGAGCAAGGACTCGTTGGCTTCCGAGCCGCTGTTGCAGAAGTAGACCTTGTCGAATGGAGTCCGCGCGCAAATCGCCTCGGCCAGCCCGATGGCCCGGTCGTTGTAGAAAATGTTCGACACGTGCATCAGGCGGGCGGCCTGCTCCGCGATTGCCGCGACCAATGTCGGGTGGCTGTGCCCCACCGAAAGCACCGCAATACCGCCTGAGAGGTCCAGATACTCGCGGCCGGAGGCGTCGGTCACATGACGGCCGGACCCATGCGTCAGAACGAAGGGGGCGGGTGCGTAGTTGCCGAGCTGAACCTGTTCGGCGGTTCGAAGCATGTCTTGCTGCCTGGTCATGAGGTGTCTTTTGGCAAGCTGGCGACATACCACCATTGCCGTGGGCCGTCGACCCTGGGTCAGCAGGCTCAGCGCGTGATCTCGGTGCCGATGCCTTCGTCGGTGAAGATTTCGAGGAGCACCGCGTGACGCACGCGCCCATCGATGACGTGCACCTTTCGAACGCCCCCGGCCAAGGCGCTCAACGCGCACTCGACTTTCGGGATCATCCCTCCCTCGATGACGCGTTCGTGCTTCAGCCTGTCGATTTCCGACGCGCTCAGCGAGCTCGCTACGTCGCCGTCCATGCCGCGCACGCCTTCGATGTCGGTGAGCAGCATGAACTTGCGAGCAGAAAGCGCCTCGGCGACCTTGCCGGCGACCGTGTCGGCGTTGACGTTGAGCGACCTGCCCTCCGCATCGACTGCGACGGGCGCAATGACCGGAATGAAGCCATCGTCGACGAGCCGGCGCACGATGTCCGGATTGACCTGCGTGACTGCCCCGACGCGGCCAGGGTCGACCCACTTGCCGCTCTTGGTTTGCATTTGGTCGACCTTCTTGGCCCGAAGGAAGGCGTCGTCTTTGCCCGTGAGTCCGATCGGCCGACCTCCGTGACTTGCAATGAGCGAGACGATCTCCGAATTGAGCTTGCCACCGAGGACCATCTCGACGACCTCCATGGTGTGCTCGTCGGTCACACGGAGTCCTTCCAGGCGCTCCGAAACCACGCCCAGTGACTTGAGCATCTGGTCGATCTGCGGGCCTCCCCCGTGCACCACGACCGGATGAAGCCCGACGTACTTCATCAATACGACGTCACGCGCGAAGCTGTCGCGCAGCACCGGGTCGACCATCGCGTGGCCGCCATACTTGATGACGAAGATCTCCCCATGGAAGCTCCGAATGTACGGGAGCGCCTCTTGGAGGGTCGCGGCTTTCTGGATCAGGTCGTCCATGGGCCGCGTATAGCACACCGCAGAACGTCTCGACTCTGCGCGCGATGGCTTGAACGAGAGACGCGCCCTGCGGTGGGCTCAGGCTGCAGCGCTCTGCAGACGGCTCAGGGTGTCGAGGTCATCGACGATTTGACGGAGGCTCTCGGCGAACGCCTTTCGCCTTTGGTAGACCTCCCGCCCGGAGCCTGAAAGGAGGCCTCGGTTGCCGGCGAGCGTCAAGGCGTTGCGGAAGAGCTCGAGGGTCACCGACTCCGGGCTGTGAAGCTTCGCCTGTAAGACCTGTTGTTGCCCGAAGCCCAGGCAGGGCTCGAGGAGCAACTTCTCGACGACTTCGCGATCGTGAGGCCAGCGCACGAGCTGCTCTGCAACCACGAGATAGGCGTCGAAGAAAGGGCGGAGGATCAGGTGTGCGAGATGCGGCCGAGAGCGCTCGAACCAACGCTCGAGCTGCTCCCGAGTCACGACCGGCTCTCGCACCTGCTGCCCCTCCCAGTCGGGGTCGAAGAGCGCCACTTCGGCCCGCAGCTCTTCGTTGAACTCGGCGCGTGACGCGAAGAAAAATTCGAACTTGAGAAGCTGCCTCAGGCTGATCGCATAGTTCCAGATCGATTCGCGCAAGTCGCCCACGGAATGCTCTCGCGCCATGAACGTTGCGAGCTCGGCGATCGCCCGATTGACCAAAAGGTGAATGAGGGTGTTGCGGTAAAACGCGGCAACCAGGTGCTGCTCCGGGGCGATGTACCAGACCGTCTGGTCGCCGCCCGTGAATCGATTGAGCACGCCCGACTCGGTGAGCTTGTCGAGCGTGCTGGTGACCCACCCTCCGTCTTCGAGCTGAGTGCCCAGGGTGGTTGGAGTCGTCGGGTGGTCTCTGAGGTAGCTCAGGATCGGCGCCATGGCCTCGAGCGTTTCGTCGAGCGTGAGCGCGCGCTCGGCGCCCAAGAGCGCGAAGGTGACGATCGCGGTCGGGATGGCCGGGGTTGCGCGATTGATCCGGTGACAGACCTCGACGGCGAAACGCTCGACTTCCTTCCCTTTGGCGCGGGGATCCCGCTCGATCTCCGCGAGACGCGCCCGCATCCCGATCGGTTCTCCGAAATCGATGCGGACCCCGCTCATGCGGCCCGGCTGCGTCCTTGCGAACCTCAGGAGCCAGGAGAGGCCCTCGGGCTTCTTGCTTCCACCGAGGGCTTCGGCGGTCATCGAGGCTACTTCCGCGAGCTGCTCGTACACGACAGACACGGGAACCACCATCGCGTCCGGGCCCTCGCTCGCACGCGCTGCGTCGATCACGTAGCGCAGGGC
>JABDJF010000144.1 GCA_013002645.1 Myxococcales bacterium | reverse complement strand
GCCCCTGCCACCGTCACAGCGGTCGACGCAGTCCTCCAAAGCCGCGTGTGCCATCGCCGCGCAGCGATCTTCAGAATCGATCTTGCTCATGCAAGCGCCATACACGTGCTCAGCGAGCTCGTCGCAGCGATCTTCACACGTCGGCGACTCAGGTTCGGGCTCGGGATCAGGCTCGGGATCAGGCTCGGGTTCGGGCTCGGACTCCCCGCAGAACTCGTCGACGCAGAGCTTCAGGAGCTCCCGCGATTCGATTCCACAGGCCTCTCCGTTCCTGGTGAGCTCGATACACTCGTCGAGCTCCTCTGCAACCCTCGCCTGGCACACGTCCTCACAGGTCGTAGGCTCGCACTTCCCTCCGCATTCGTAGAAAAGGTGCATCGCGCTGCCGAAGCAAGCCTCTCGATGCTCGCCCGCGGCCGTACAACCGTCGAAGATCGAAAGCGACTCGGCCACGCAGCCGTCCCGACAGTCGCCATGGGCGACGCCGTCTCGATCGGCAGCTGCGTCGAGAACGGATGCGAGCTCCGGATCGCCGTTCGTGGTGTCGGTCCCGCAACTCTGTATCAACACGACGGAAGCCATGAGAAACGCGAGTGGGATTGCTTTGAAGTTCATGAATGCCTACCTAACGCTGCCGCGGTCACGACCCGAGAGCGGACTGACCGTACACTAGCGGCGGAGCGAATGTCTCCGCCCGAATAGGCCGACAAAGGGACAACCGCATTCAATGTGGGCCAGCTCATAAACCGGACCTGGAATGCTACTGGGTCGCCGTTTTGGTGAGCCTCCACACCTCGCGAATTAGCTCGACCGTGACCGCGTTGCGTTCGGCCGCGGACCAGTGGTTCTTGTAAGGGTCCACATCCATCACGGGGCTTGCGTGATCGCCGGTCGCGAGCTCCGCCGGGATCGCGCCCGGCAGCTCCGTGCTTGCCTGCGGCACGAGCCCGTCGTTGGGCAACTCCAAGACGTCGTTCATGTAGAGGTTGGTGAAGTCCACCAACCCAATGGTCGCCATCGCCTCGTGGAGCGCGCCTGCCAGCCGTTCGCGCACCAATCGAATCGCCGCGCTCGTCGACGCGGAAACGACACGCGAAATCTCGCGAGGAGTTTCGCGGTAGTTGCGGACGACAATCGCGCTGATCTCCGAGACCAGTCCCGCGTCGAAGATGCTGCTCGCGAACGTGCCGGCGAATCCAGTCACTCCAGCGCTGGCTTCGTAGGTCGAGTACGCTGAAATGACCGGAATTCGCGCCATCAGCGCCTCGATTCGAGCTTTGTTCGCTTCCATGTAGGGCTCGCGCACTTTGGTCTTCAAGTCCTCGACCGACTGACCGTTCCCGCCGAGCGCTTCGAGGAGAAAGCCGTTGAGGGGACCAAACGTCGAGTCGGCCACCGGCGAACCATGGAATGGCGCTTGAATCGCGACCCAGCCAATGACCCTCGTCCCGACGAGCTCGGATGCACCGAGCAACGCATCGAGCGTGTCGAGGCTTCCCTTGCTGTGCGAAACGATGATGACTTGCTTGTTCGTGCTCTCGAGAAAACTCCGAAGCGCGGCGGCGTTGTGCTTGACGCTCGCGGATGTATCGAATGGCTCCGACACCACCGACAAGTTCTGGTAGGCGATTCCCTGCTCATCGAAGTATCGCATCTGCCTGTAGAAGGTAACGAAGCCGCCGGGTTCAATGGGGAGGTCGACCCGCGGCAGTGCATTGGCAATCGAATCGCCGATGGGAATGTCGATATCCCTTGCGAACGGCAAGTCGATGTGGACGTTGAGCGCGCGCGCGGCGTCTTGGAGCGCCTCGTTGATCTCGTTTTCGAGGTTGACGCTGAGCTCCTCGTAGAGCTCCGACATGAAGCCGCCGACGAACAGCACCTCTTGCCCTTCGTCCAAGATCAGTGGAGCCGCCGGAATGACCTCGATTGGTGGCGGGTGCATTCCTGCAAGCCCCGCACCTGCTGCGCCTCCCGCCCCAGCGGCACCAGGAGAGCAACCCGCAGATGATCGGCCGCACCCAATCAAACCGAGCGTCGAAAGACACATGAGTAGCCCGAGCGCACTCCAGGTTGGACTTCGAGTCACCATCTTCATCACAGATGATGAATGCGATGCGCACGTGTCAGGCGCAAACCTAGAGGCGATTGAGGTAGCGAATCGCCTCCGCCGCGTCGGTGCGAAGGCAGGCGTTGGTGTTGACCTTGCGCTTGATGATGCCGCCCTCGGTGCGAATACGCTTCCTTGCTCTGCGCAGCGCAGGGATGGCCTTCTTGTCGCCGAGTGTGCGTAGCTTCGCCACGGCTTCCTTCCGCGCCGCGCAATCTTGGCCTTGCTGGAGGTCGAGCAGATACGAACCGAAGCGGTCGACCTGGTCGGCGAGGCCCACTTCGTCTGCGACGGCCATGGCCTTTTGGCGCCGTCGCGCGTCCTTGGAAGAGGAAGCCAGGTCGACCAACTGGTCGGCAGCCGTTCCGTCGTCTCCCACCGAGGCAAGCACACCCAGGAGCTCGATCGCATCGTCGACGATTCCTGGCGCCTTCTTGTCCAAGATGAGGGCAAGGTTCGTGCGCATGAGCTTGTCTTTGGCGAGCTTGGGTTCGAGCTTCACCGCTTTGGCGTATGCAGACAGCGCCAGAATGTTGCGCTGCGCGCTGGCCTGCGCGTGTCCGAGCACCATCTGTGCATAGGGCGCCTCGCGAACTTCCTGCCGATGACCCATCAGGTACGAAACCGCTGCCTGGGGCCGGCCCTGCGAAAGCATTGCCGCCGCGGTCTCTGCCTCGGGTCCGTACGCGGTCGGGCCGATGGGCAGGAGCGGGCCGTTCGGAAGATAGTCCGGCCCCTTACGGCCGAATGCGAAGGCCGTGACGGAAATCAATGCAAGGACGAGGAGTGCTCCCGCAACGATGCGCTTCACGGGCTTCTTCTTGCCGCCCTCCCGAACGCCAGACGAGGTGAGCGTATCGCGAAAACCATCGGCGACAATGGAGGGAATGGCGCGAAGCCCGGACTGGCCGGGGCCCTCCTCGCGCAGGACTTCGTCGACACGCTCGATGTACGCCGCGGCGCTCCCGATGCGGTCGCAGGCCTTCTTCTCGAGGCCGTGGCGAATCAGGGCTTCGACCGTGTCCGGAACGTCGAGATCGGGCGCGGCTTCTTCAAAACGGGGGACCGGCGCTGAAACGTGCATCCGCAGCAGGCCGCCGACGTCGTCGCAGTCGAAGGGCGGCACCCCCGTGATCATCTCGTACATCATGACCGAAAGCGAATAGAGGTCGGCCCGCCCATCGATCGACTGTCCGTAGGCTTGCTCGGGCGCGATGTACGTCGGGGTGCCGATGGTGACGCCATGCTGGGTGAGCTTCGCGTCGTGGCTGAGCGGGCTGGTGTCGTCGTCACGGCTCGTACCGTCGTCGTGAAGCTTGGCGATGCCGAAGTCGAGGATCTTGGCGAAGTCGGGGTCGTCGTCCTGCTCGACAAGAATGACATTCTCGGGCTTGACGTCGCGATGAATGATCCCCGCGCCGTGCGCGTAATCGAGCGCGCTCAAGATATGGCGGCCAATGCGCAACACCCGCTTCCAGTCGAGTCGCTCTTCCCGCTCGAGCAAGTCTGAAAGCAGCACGCCGTCGAGCAGCTCCAACACCATGTAGAAGGTCCCGTCCGAGAGCTTTCCGAAATCCGAGACGTTCACGCAGTTGGGGTGGTCGACGCGCCCGATGGCAAACGCCTCGCGCTCGAAGCGCTTGGTAACTTCGTCAATCTCGCCCACCTCGGGGTGCAAAAGCTTCAGCGCGAGCGGCCGCTTGATCGAAACGTGCTCCGCGAGATAGACGCACCCCATCCCGCCGGAGCCCAAAACCCCCGTGATGCGGTAGCGAGAATCCAAGACCTCACCGATCCGCGGCATCTGAGAATCTGGAGCAGCCTGGAGCGTCGGCGCCCCGTCCCCCCCTTTTGAAGTGCGCACGGCTACAGTATGGCGAAAAACGAGGGCTGTTGCCTGCCTCGGTCAGCCAAAACGCGAACTTCGCGCAACCATGCAGGAATGACCCGAATCCGCCTGGTTGCGGGGGTCGTGACGTGCGAGATAGGTCACAAGATGCACTGCCTCCTCGGTCGAGCCCGTCCCGTCTTCGGCACGCTGTTCCTCGCGCTGCTGGTGGCGAGCTCAGTCTCCGAGGCTCAGATCCCGAAGACTGTCGAGGCGCCCTATGTGGCTCCACCCGAGCAGGCGCTGCTGATCTTTTCGCGTCCCCGACGGAGGCAAGCCAGTGAAGTGACCGTGCACATCGTCAATCAGGCCGGCCGGTGCATCGCGGTGCTCGACAACGGCTGGCAGATGGCCGCGCCCATGTGGCCCGGAAAGCACATGTTGATGGTCATCACCGGCACCGCGCCGCCAACCGTTCAGCTCATGGAGGTCAGGCTCAGCGCAGGAAAGACCTATGTGGTTGGTCTGCGCACACGGGTGAACGTGAAAAGCCCGGTCGCGATCAAGGTGCTCAGGCCCGCCGACCAGCCCCTCGAGGCCTTTCCGCCAGCCGTCCGCGAGCGCATCTCCGCGAACCCTGACTTGCGCAAGTGCACTGAATGGGTCTCTTGGAAGCGTGGGAAGATCGAATCCCGGGCACAGCGGGTCAAGGTCGATTGGGACAGAGCGAGCGACGAGCATCGAGCGACCCACACCGTGCATCGGAACGACGGCTGGCCGGCGTCCGAAGTTCATGAGCCGTAGCCGCAAATCTATGAAAGCATGGGTTAATCCGCTCCATCGACTCTCTTGCTCAGGGGCCGACCCTTGCGGCAGTACCGCGGACTGAGCTATGCAGTTGGCGCGTTGGTCGCTCACGATCGACTCGACATGGGGATAGGGCAAGCGAGGGCGGAGTGCCGGAACGATGCGGATGTCGTCCGGCTGTTCCTCGACTAGCCGTGAGTGACTCGAAAATGGAGGAATCTGTGAAAGCTAAGGAATGGATTGTGGCCGTCATGGCCGCGCTCGTGGTCGTGACCGGAATGCTCGGCTGTACGAAGGACGACACTGCGGTCAAGGCACTGCAGGAATTGACCAATCAGCAACTCGAAGCCGCAAAAGCGAGCAACGAAGAGCTCACCAAGATCGCCGGCGAGATCGAGGACTGTCAGGCCGACGTCGCCAAGACCAAGGGTGAGCCCGCGGTGATCAAGTCGAAAGACGTCACTGTCGAGACTCCCGAGCTGGTCGGAGAGGCGACCGTTGAATCGCTCGACGCCCTGAAGGCTGCGATTGCAGAGACGATGAAGAAGCAGGCCACGGCGCTGAGCGACCTCGAGGCCGAGCAAGAAGCCTGTGCGGTGGACTTGGCTGAAGCCAAGGAAGCCGCCGAAGCTGCAGTGGCGGAAGCCGATGCAGCTGCTGAGGCAGAGGCCGCTGCGGCAGCGGAAGCCGAAGCTGCTGCCGAAGCTGCTGCCAAGAAGGCGGCGGCAAAGAAGAGGGCCGCCGCGGCTCGCCGCGCGAAAGCGAAGAAGCCGAAGGCCGTCCGAGACGCCGAGGCAGAAGGCAAGCCAACCACCGGCGTTCGTAGTCGCAGTTACGGAAACTAATGTCGCTAGAGCAGAAGAGGGATAGACCAATGAGCAAAATTTTCTTGACGATTGTATTCGCGGCTGCGGTCGCGATGGGCTGTGATTCGACGGACACACTGGGTGGTGGCGGCGCCGGTGGCGCAGGTGGAATGGGCGGAGGCACGATTGGTCCGCTCACCTGGGTTGCCTCGGATATCACGGTCGTGGGAATGGACGAATGCAATTTCTTCAATCCGGACGAGGCGCTTATGTTCGAGATGACCATCGACGGAAGCACGCTCACACTCGTCCAGTCCGACGGCCCCTCGGTCTCGACCGACAATTACTTCGACACTGCCGACGAAGTGATCGTCTCTGGCAGTGCCGAGGACTCTACACAGGACCCGTGCATCGTCATGCTCGACGATGCCATGCAGCTTGGCCTCGACAACCCCGACGTGAGCATCGACCAGAACGACACGCTCTCGGTTACTTGGAATCACGTTGAAGAGGACATCAGCAGCGCCTATGACGACGCGTGCACTCTCGACGACGAAGGCAACCCGCTCGATCCAATCCTGTGGTTCGCCGACCTGCCCTGCTCGGGTGAGGCCACCATGACTCTGACACAGTCGCCGGCACCCTAGGGTTCGGCACCACTAGCGCTGAAGCTGCCAC
>JABDJF010000135.1 GCA_013002645.1 Myxococcales bacterium | reverse complement strand
CCGAAGAAGTACGCGCCACCCGCGAGGTACGCCCAGCCGAACTTGTCCGGATTGTTATTGTCCCGCGCAGCGTTCACCGCGGCGTAGGTCATGCCCGCGCCTCCGGCGAGCCAAAGGCTCATCCAGATGTAGCGCCAACGGGTCGCCTGCGGCTTGCCGTCGTCCATTTTCTCCTGGATGTATCGGATGCGGTAGCGCACCTCGTCATCGCTGAGCTCCTCGATGCAGCCGAACGCGTCCTGCGCGTGGGCTGCCCTTGGAGGCGCCAGGATGGAGAACAAGACGGAGAAAGCGAGTGCGCAGGTCACGACCCGTGCCACGCGTGAAACTGCAGAATTCAGGTTTCGATGATGTTCGGCCACAACCTACCCCTGTTCGCCAGGTGGCCGGGATAGTACGCAAAACCTCCCCGGACTGCGATAGCGATTCGCCTCGTGAGCCACTTTTTTTCTCCGACGGTATTCGCCGCTGGATTGTAGGGATCCAGCCTGACTAGATGCCGACCGGCCGCCGCCGCCGCGCCCGTGGGTTCACTCGCTGCCTCGACGGGCCTGATCGGGGCGTTATGCTGGAGGCGTGGATAGCGTAGTTTTCAAGGTTCTCATCACGGTCGTCGCGCTTTCGGTGCTCATCATCATTCACGAAGGGGGCCACTACCTGGCCGCACGAGCTTTCGGGATGCGAGTGCTGCGATACAGCATCGGGTTCGGCCCGACGCTGTTTCGATACCAGCCAAAAGGAAGCCCCACGGTGTTCCAAGTCGCGGTGATTCCGTTTCTCGCCTACGTTCAGATTGCCGGGATGAATCCCAACGAGGACGTCGACCCCGACGATCCGGAGCTGTACCCCAACAAGAGCCTTTTTGCCCGCGTCACCACCATCGCCGCGGGGCCGCTCGCCAACTACCTCACCGCGTCTGCGATCGTGTTCGCGCTGGGCATCACCAATACCCTCCCGCCGATGCAGCCAGCGGAACCGATGCAAGTGGGCCATGTCGTCCCGGATTCGCCGGCCGCACAAGCTGGCTTGCAAGAAGGCGACGTCATCGTCATGGCCAATGGGACCGAGATCCGCAACGTCTCCGAGCTGATCGAAGCAACTTCATCGCGCGCCGGCGAGCCGACGGCCTATGTGATTGAACGCAGTGGCAAAGCACTGCCACCGATTACGATCACGCCTGCCGATCACGGAGGGCGAGGACAGATCGGCGTCGGCGCCAAGATGATGCCTCTCTACGAAAATCTTGGGGCCTGGGACTCGGCCAAGTTATCGATCGCGCTTCCGTTTCAGATGACGGTGGCCCAGCTGACCGGCCTGGCGCAGATGGTCGAACGGCGCAGCACCGAAGGCATTGGCGGGCCGGTCATGATGGGCAAAATGGTCGCCGACGCGGCACAGGCCGGTCTGCCCGCGTTTCTTTGGATCTTGATGTTCATCTCGGTGGCCCTCGGCATGTTCAACCTTTTGCCCTTCCCGGCCCTCGACGGAGGACGCCTGATCTTCCTCGGCTACGAAGCGGTCACGCGTCGGCGCGCCAACGAGCGTTTCGAGATGACGGTCCATGCGTTGGGCATCGTTTTTCTCCTCGGGGTCATGATCCTCGTCACGTATCGCGACATCTTCGGCTAGCCGCTTGCCGCGACACTCGGAGCGAGTAGCTTTGCGCGATGCGTCCCGATGTGATCGTGGTCGGTGGGGGCTTGATGGGCTGCAGCGTTGCCTATCGTCTTGCCAAAGATGGGGCCCGGGTGTTGGTGCTGGAACGCAGCGTCCCGGGGGCCGAAGCATCGTCCGCGGCCGCCGGCATTCTCGGGCCCTCGATGGAGTCGTTCGAGGATGCACTGGCGCTTCAGCTCGGTCGGCGGAGCCGAGAGCTTCACGCGGAGCTGGCGGACGAGCTCGATGAGCTCTTTGGCGTCGATGTTGGGTTCCGGCGCTCTGGGGTCGTCAAGCTCGCGTTCGACGAAGAAGAGCTTGCCGCGCTCGACGCGCAGGCCTCGACCCTCCGGCTCCATGGCATTCGCTGCAGTCGCTGGAGCCTCGAGGAGCTCGTGGAAGAGGAGCCCGCTGCGAACCAGGACGCCTTTGGCGCGCTGTGCATTCCCGAAGATGCCCAGGTCGAGCCCAAGAAACTGCTCTCGGCGGTCGCGCTGGGTGCAGAACACGATGGCGTGACGTTCCAGATCGGATCGACCGTCCATTCGGTGAATGTCGAAGGCGGAAGAGTGCGAGGCGTCCAGCTTGGCGATCAAGTGATCGAGGCGGACCGTCTCGTCGTTGCTGCGGGCAGCTGGACGACGCTGATCCCGGGGCTGCCTCTCGATTCCGAAACGATCTTTCCCGTACGGGGCCAGATGATCGCTACGGAAACGCGGCCACCCCTTTTCCGCCGCGTCGTCTTTGGGGCTGGCGGCTATGTCGTCACCAGGCCCGACGGCCGCGTGCTCTGCGGCTCGACGATGGAGAAGGTCGGGTTTCAGCGCGGAATCACCTTCGGCGGCATGGCTGATGTCATCCGCAAGGCCAGCCGAATTGCGCCGAGCCTGCGGGACGCTTCGATCCACGAGCACTGGTCTAGCTTTCGGCCGGGCACGCCCGACGGGCTGCCTCTGGTGGGGGAGACCCGAATCGAGGGCCTGTTCTTGGCAAGCGGACACTATCGCAATGGGATCCTGCTCGCGCCTCTGACCGCAGAGCTGATCGCCGAGGCGATGGCAGGCAAGCCCGGGTCGAGGGAGTCCGATGCGCTTTCGCCGAAGCGATTCGAGGAGACGCAGGGGTGACGGCCGTAGTCGAAGAAACGCTCCGTGCGAACGGCCTTCAGCATCACGTCATTCGTTGGGGCGAGCATCCGGTGGATGTCGTCCTGTGCCATGGCTTTCTCGACATCGCCTGGAGCTTTGACGCGCTCGCGCGGGAGTTGGTCGAAGCGGGGCACGGTGTCGCTTCCTTCGATTGGCGAGGTCACGGCCAAACCGACTGGATCGGTAAGGGCGGCTACTACCACTTTCCCGACTACACACTCGATCTCGACGAGCTGCTGCCACAGCTCGGGGAACCACCCCTTCATCTCGTGGGCCATTCGATGGGGGGCTCGGCTTGCGTGATGTACGCGGCTGCCCGCCCAGAGAAATTGCGCTCGCTCACGCTGATCGAAGGGATCGGGCCGCCCGAGATGGAGCCGCGCGACCCCGCCACCCGATTGCGAGCCTGGCTCGATGGAGTACCGAAGGTTCGCAACAAGCGCAGCAAACCCATGGCAGACACGCGAGCCGCCCTCAGACGCATGCGAGCTCAGAACCCGGAGCTCAGCGACGAGCTCGGTTTGTTTCTGGCAAGCAAGAGCACGAAGCAAGTGGA
>JABDJF010000122.1 GCA_013002645.1 Myxococcales bacterium | reverse complement strand
CTTGATACGCACCTTCGCATCGCGGGTGAAAGCCCTGAGAATGTCGATTTCGAGCGCGGCGGCGTCGACACCCTTGGCTTCGATCGCGGCCTGCACGCGACTAAGTGTCGCTGCCATCACGAAGAGGCTGATCATGATTTGGGCCAGGCGGTGGCTGTCGAACTGCTGACCGATGATCCCCTTACCGTGCTTGCGGAGAATTTTGTCGGCGGCCTGGGCCAAGTATCGGGTTTCTTCTTCGAAAATTTGAGCCTGATCTTGAATGGCGGGGTCTATCCCCGTGAACTTCGCGTCCCCGCCAATGCCGGTTCGGAGCACGGCATGCTTGCGAGCGTAGTCCGAAAGCACGCCGAACCCCTTGATCGGTTCGTTGAAAATCCCCTTCATGGTGGACGAGAGCTCTTTGAGCTGACTTGCCACGTCGTTCATGGCGGTCAGCGCGATGAGCAAGCGCAGAATCTCGTTGGTGCCTTCGAAGATCCGGTTGATCCGGCAGTCTCGGACGATGCGCTCGTACGGATACTCCCGCATGTAGCCGTTGCCGCCTGCGATCTGCAACGCTTCATCCGCCGTTCGCCCTAGGCATTCGGTGGCGTACACCTTGGAGATGGCGGCCTCGACTTGGTACTCCTTGTATCCTTGATCGATGAGCCCACCAACCATGGTGACCGCAGCCTCGGCTGTGTAACAGTCGATGACCATCCGAGCGACCTTCCTTTTCATCAGGCCGTAGCTCGAAATCGGCTGCCCGAAGGTTTTGCGCTCGTTGGCCTGCATCGTCGCCATCTTGATGAGGTTCTTCATGGCGCCGACCGAGCCGCCACCAAGTCCGGTGCGTCCGCTGTTCAAGATTGCCATCGCGACCTTGAACCCTTGGCCGACCTCACCGAGGACGTTGCGGTTTGGCACCCTCACGTTGTCCAAGTGGACCGTCGTCGTGGAGCTCGAGCGAAGGCCCATTTTGTCTTCGTGTGGCCCGATGCTGACGCCTTGCATGTCCTTCGTCACGATGAAGCCGGTCATCTTGCCGCGGCCGCCTTCCTCCGGCGTCTTGGCGAAGACCGTGAAAAAGTCGGCGATGCCGCCGTTGGTAATCCAAAGCTTGTTGCCGTTGATCACCCAGTCCTCGCCGTCCCGGACCGCGGTCGTCGTCACCGCGGCGGCATCCGAACCGGCACCCGCCTCGGTGAGGCAATACGCAGCAATCATTTCGCCGGACGCGAGCTTTTCCATGTAGCGATCGTTTTGGTCTTCAGTTCCAAACAGCAGGAGACCCCGCATGCCGATCGAGCTGTGTGCGCCGATCGTCACAGCGACAGAGGCATCGTACTTCGCCACCTCTTGGAGGGTACGAGAGTACGCCATGTTGCCGAGCCCCATCCCGCCATGGCCTTCAGGGATAACCAAGCCAAACATGCCGAACTCTTTGAGCTCGTCTATGAACTCTCCAGGCAGCTCACCCGCGACGTCCCAAGCTCGGAAGTCTTCCGCTCGCGGACCGAGCAGGCCTTCGAGCGCGCCCGAGATATCACCGAGCGTTTCCTTTTCTGGGTCCGAGAGCTTGGGAAACGGAAAGATGACGTCCTGTTCGATGCGGCCCATGCACAGGGATCGCATGAAGCTCGTGGTGTCTTTGTCGGCCACAGGTCACTCCTTTTTCGAGGTGGCCCATCATGCACGGCTACGGGCCGCGCGTCCATGGACTCCCGATGCGTTCCTAGGGTCACGAAGCCGCTCGTGCCAGCGCGTTTCGGCTGCTAAAAGCCTTGGCAGACTGGGCGCTCAACGAGAACGGGGCCGCCCGCGTTCGCGGCACGGCCCCGTGGATTGCTCCAGGATTCGAGCTCAGGCCTATTCCGTAACCTCGATCTCGATGACTTCGGTTTCCGCGACATCGGAACTGTCTTTGTTCCTGCCCAAGACACCCCAGAACGTGGTGCCGGCGCCGATACGCCAAGCGAAGGACGCGCCCGAAACCCCCTTGCCCACACTGATGCCCGGGCCGAGGTCGAAGAAGAACCAAGGAGCGATGGTCTCGTTGGCTTTGACCTCCACACCCATACGGACGAGCAAGGGAATTATGCCAAAGTCGTCGCCCTTGGTGAACAAGTAGGTGAACGGGATGTAGCCACCCGTGACCACGCTGACTCGCTCGTGCACGTCGATCGAGACGGGCGCGCCCACTTCGGTTTTGATTCCGAAGGTGAAATCGCTGCTCGTGTTGCTGGAAATGAGGACGCCTGGCTTGAAGATAATCCCAACGTCGTTGGTGACTTTGGGACGCTCTTTTTGAGAGAGGTGCCACCGGAGCAAGCCGTTGATGCCAAGGCCGATCTTGATGTATCGGCTTCCCGTTCGAACCCTGACGCCGCCCGCTCGGACCGATTGGCTGGACGCGACTCCCCAGCTTCCGCCGTACACTAGGTCGCCGCCCAATCCCCAGTCGAGCTTCTTCTTGCCCCTATTCCACCACTCGTACGTCATGTTCGGGTAACCCACGCCACCGCTGTGGACCATGGGCTCCTCGAGCTTTCCTGCACCAATGGTCGAATTCTTCGGCCCCGCGAATGCCGGGCTCGCCATCGCTAGAACCAGGACGAATACACCAATTGCTCTTGCTGTCATTTCCAGCTGCTCCTTCCCCGTGAAACTGGCCGAAGCCTAGATGACAAGCGCCCACACCGCCAGTGAAGATCAGGACCAATTCCTAAGAGAGCAAGATTCCGATTTTGATAGTGTTTTCAGGAATTTCTGGCAAATGTCCGTCGATGTAACCAAAGCGATCGCCGAACTTGACCATGGTCGAGCGATCACCATAAGCGGCTCACGGAGGATTCATGCGAACGACAGCGATTCTATTTTTGACTGGGCTCATGGTTGCGGGCTGCAAGAACCCCGGCGCTGAAGTTGCGCCTGCCAAGGTCGAGCCTGCCCCGGACAGCAAGGCAGAGGCCGCTGGGAGCGGCGAGCCCGATAAAGCCACTGACTCCCTGGCCATCAATCCCTCGAATAGCAAGATCGGCTTCGTCGGTGCGAAGGTCACGGCGAGCCATGTCGGAGGGTTCACCGATTTCTCCGGGAAGGTGGACGTTGGCGAGCCCATCGAGGCGAGCACGATCGACTTGACCATTCAAACGGCATCGCTCTTCGCCGACAAGGAGAAGCTCACCAAGCATCTGAAGTCCCCCGATTTCTTCGATGTCGGCAAGTTCCCAACCGCGACCTTCCGCTCGACCGAGATCAGAAAGGATGGCGCAGGCCACACGATCAGCGGCGACTTGACCCTTCACGGCGTCACCAAGCGGATCAGCTTTCCGGCCACCGTCAGCGCCACCGACTCCAAAGTCAGTGCCAACGCGGAGTTCTCGATCAACCGTCAGGACTTCGGCATCGCGTACCCCGGGATGCCGGATGACCTCATCCGCGACTTGGTGGTGATCAAGCTCTCGCTCAGCCTTCCTCGGTCGAGCTAGTCGTTCGCTACGGCGGGCCAGGGCTGCAGGTCGAGGAGGTCTTTGACGACGATTTCCCCGGTTTCACGGACTCCTGTGGCCGCGTCGGCAATGGTCCAGGCATGGGTCCGCCGGCCCATCGGCTGCGATTCCACGAAGATGCACCGGAGCTCGCCATCTTCAAACCCACACTGCTCCTGAATGGACCGCAGAAGCTGGAGGTTGTGTAGATGTCCCTCGCCGAAATTCCAACCGACGACGATGCCGGTCACGAGCTCACCGTCGAGGTATTCGTACGCGTCGATGTCGTCGACGGCTTTCGGAAGCAAGAACTGCAGGCACCTGCCGTGGAGGTGCATCGAACGGAAAGCGAGCACCTTGGACATCGAGGCGATGATGTCGTCCTCGTCGAGCATGCCCTCGAGCTGCGCGTGGAGGCCAGGCGCGACCTTGGTGACGTGCGCGTCGATTTTGTTCCAAGCGTCGCCCTTGAAGAGCCAAACGCTGTAGGCCCAGTTCCCGGCGTAGTACCGCATTGAACATAGGAACGAGGCCCTTGAGGGGACGAGGTTTCCAAACAGCGGGACGGCGACGAGCGCGAACGCGAGGTAGGCGATGAGCAGCGGCGAACCGATGCTGAACGCATTCACGTCCGCATAGTGTCCGAAGAGGACGAACGCTCCATACACCATGATGACGTTCCATTCGATCGGCACGCCCATGGGAATGCTGCTGGTGATGAAGATGTGGAAGAAGAGCATGACGGTGAGCGCCACGGTCGTCGGGATGCCACCGTCACTGAGGACCAGCACCACCGGGAACACGAGCTCCACGGCCGTTCCCGCGTGCGCCATCAGCTGGGTCAGGCGGGAAGGGCGGAGGTCGTCCGGGTAGCTTCGGTAGAACAGCTTTCTGATCGACCCCATGCGGGTGAGCGGGCTGTTGCTCTGCATCACCGCGACGACCGACGGAAAGTGGTGATTGAGTTTCGAAGTCGCCGCCCACATCCAGATCGCGACCCAGACCAGCTTCGAGCCCGCCAGCCAATCGCCTGCAAACAGAAAGCAGACGAGCGCGGTGTAGTAGTGCTCGGCTCGCGAGGCGAGGAAGATCGTCTTGTCGGTGAGGCCGAGGGCTGGAAGTATGACGACGGTCGGCAGGAGGAGGTCGATCGAAAGCTCCGGCGCGATCAGCGCACGAAACAAAAAGAACATGTGTGCCGCGTAGAGCAAGACGTCGAGCACGGTGCGCCTCGAACCACCGAAGACCGGAATGCCCGGGAAGAGCGGAACCTTCGTCGTGCCGGGTCGGAGGAAGTAAAGCGCCCCGCCCATGGGGGGCCTGTATCGACCCGTCAGCGGACCGCTCCCGCAGCCGAGACCAAGGCCCTCGAACGCCATGCTCCAGAGCACGGCCTTCTGGAACGCGATCGGCTCGAAGTACCAGGCGCTGAAGCTGCCGAGGTCACCCAGGCCGGGCGTGAAGCTGCAGAAGAAGCTCCAGAGCCAGACGTAGAGGGCGATCTTGAGGATGTAGACGATGTAGATTGGCGACGGGGTGCCGTAGCCCTGCAGTGCCCAGGATTGGCAGACCATTTTAACGCGCTCTGGAAACGGTTTTCGTTGCCATTCCCCGATGTCGTAGGGAGGCGCGATGGGTTTCAGAAGAGGCACGGGCGGCATGCTATCGAGC
>JABDJF010000164.1 GCA_013002645.1 Myxococcales bacterium | reverse complement strand
ACACTTCCTTACATCGAGTTGCTCGGGGTGACTCAGGGCAGGAATCGATTCCGTTCTTCTGCGGGCGGCAACGGGCAGTGCTCGTACCTGCCGAAGACGCGATATCGAACGCGGGCGATGATTCCGTAGAAGAAGTCCGTGAGCCAGACCGGCAAGAAGCGAACCCAGGAGAGGGCCTTGGCCGGGTACGGGAGCTCTTGCGCAGCGAGGGCCGCGGCGCGTGACCGCAAGAACACCTCGCCCCGTCTCAAGTAGACCACGGTTTCCATCTCGGTGGGAAAGCTTGGATGAAGCGTCCGGGCGAGCTCGGCGGTCTCGCCTTGGAGGGGCGCGAATTGGAAGATACGAGCTGTGTCGGCGCGCAGCACGCCCTTGACGATGCCGTTGCACATCGCGCAGACACCATCGTAGAAAAGAATGTGCTCTGGGAGCTCGGTCATCGAGAACGTCATAGCAGAAGCCCAGCTTTGGGGAGTTTGACGCTCGCCTGAGCGTCCGCAGCCGCTACTGACGAATCGCAGCCTTACCCTCCGAAGCTACACGGACTAGAATCGCTCGGTCGGCTCTGCTGGCGGAATGGTGAGGTCTATCGATGTCCGGATCCTGGGAAAAAACAGCCTGCATCCTCTGCGAGTGCAACTGCGGCCTCGAAGTCCAGATCGGGGGAGAGGGCAACCGTCATTTCACCCGAATCCGTGGGGACAAGGCGCACCCTTCATCGAAGGGCTACGCTTGCGAAAAGCCGCACCGGCTCGACTACTATCAAAACGGACCCGATCGGATCACCTCGCCGCTTCGCCGCAAAGACGACGGGACCTTCGAGGAGATCGACTGGGACACCGCGATCTCAGAAGTTGCGGCGCGCCTTTCGGCGGTGCGCGATCAGCACGGTGGCGAGACGATCTTCTATTACGGCGGTGGCGGCCAAGGGAACCACCTGCCCGGCGCCTACTCGACGGCCACCCGGCGTACGCTCGGATCGCGCTACCGCTCGAGCGCCCTGGCGCAGGAAAAGACCGGCGAGTTCTGGGTCGGCGGGCGCCTGATGGGGAACATGACCCGCGCCGACTTCGAGCATTGCGAGGTCGGCCTCTTCATCGGCAAAAACCCTTGGCAGTCTCACGGTATCCCGCGTGCGCGTGTCACCCTCAAAGAGCTCGCCAAGGACCCCGAGCGAACGTTGATCGTCATCGATCCGCGTCGTACCGAAACCGCCGAGATGGCGGACATCCACTTGCAGGTGAAGCCGGGGACCGATGCCTGGTTGCTTTCCGCGCTGGGCGCGGTCCTCGTTCAAGAAGGTCTCACCAAGGAGGCCTGGATCGAGGAGCACGTGGATGGCGCCGACGACGTGCTGGCTGCCCTCCGTGAGGTTCCCATCCCGGAGCACTGCCGAATCTCCGGCGTCGCCGAGGAGTTGGTGCGTGACGCGGCTCGCCGTATCGGAACGGCGGAGAGCGTGGCGATCTTCGAGGATCTAGGCATCCAGATGAACCGCTACTCGACCCTCAACAGCTACCTCAACAAGCTGCTCTGGGTGCTTACGGGCAACTTCGCGAAGCGCGGCGCGCAGTACGTTCCGGCGTCCATCGTGCCCATCACCGGTAAGCTCGACAAGCTCGCCGCCGGAGCCGAATGCAAGCGAACGCCCGTCACGGGGGATCGCATCATCTCGGGGCTGACGCCATGCAATACGATTCCAGACGAGATCCTGAGCGATCATCCCAAACGCTATCGGGCGATGATCGTGGAAAGCGGCAACCCTGCGCACTCGCTCGCCGATAGCAAGCGCATGCGCGAGGCGCTGGGCTCTCTCGACACCTTGGTCGTCATCGACATCGCCATGACCGAAACCGCTCGCTTGGCCGACTACATCCTTCCCGCAGCTACGCAGTACGAAAAGGCCGAGGCAACCTTCTTCAACTTCGAGTTCCCGGAGAACTACTTCCATGTCCGGCGGCCGGTCTTCCAGGCGCCGGATGGGGTCCTTCCCGAAGCGGAGATCCATGCGCGGCTCTGTGAGGCGCTCGGCGCCTACACCGACGAAGACCTGGCGCCCTTGCGCGCTGCCGCCAAGCAGGGACGCGCCGCGCTCCTACCCGTGTTTTTCGGATCGGTGCTCAGCAATCCCAAGCTCGCCCCGATGGCTCCGGTCATCTTGTATCGGACGCTCGGCCCGCATCTTCCAACCGGGCTCGAATCGGCCGCGGTGGTTTGGGGGCTCGCCCATCAAACCGCGAGAGCGAATCCAGACTCGCTTCGTCGCGCCGGCTTCGACGGTGAAGGCTTCGAGCCCGCAGAGAAGCTATTCGATGCGATCTTGGAGAGCCCGTCGGGGGTGGTCTTCGCCGTCGACGAGCAGGACGAAACCTGGGCCCGTGTGAAGTCCCCCAATGGCAAGATCCAGGCCTCGATCCCCGAATTGCTGGAGGAGCTGGCGCGCCTGGGCGATGCGAGCCCCGGCACGGGGGACAGC
>JABDJF010000108.1 GCA_013002645.1 Myxococcales bacterium | reverse complement strand
GTTCGCTAGCCGGCCGACTAGCCCATCTTCAGGACCGCGCGGAAGCGGACCTGGTTTTCCATCATCTTGGCAAACCCTTCGTTGGCCTTCTCGAGCGGGAAGGTCTCGATATGAGGCTTGACCCCGGTGAGCGCCGAGAAGTTCATGGTGTCCTCGGAGTCGATGGCCGAGCCGCTCGGCCAACCGGCGATGTTCTTGCCCGAGAGCATCGCCATGGGCGCGAACTCGACGTTGTCGCCGGCGGCGGCGACGATGAGCAGCTTGCCGCGCTTGGAAAGGCCTCCCGTCAGCTCGCTGATGACCTTGGCGTTGGGGGCGGTGGCCAAAATGACGTCGGCGCCGCCGAGGGCCTGCAGAGCCTCGGCGACGTTGTCCTTGGCGGTGTCGATGTAGACGTGCGCGCCGAGCTCTTTGGCGAGCTCACGCTTGGCGTCACCGCGGGACAGGGCCACCGTGCGGAAACCCATGCGGCTGGCGTACTGGACCCCGAGGTGGCCGAGGCCACCGATGCCAGAGACCGCCACGGTGTCGCCGGGACGAGCCCCAGAGTTGCGCAGCGAGTTGAAGGTGGTGACGCCGGCGCACAAAAGGGGGCCGGCCTCTTCGGCGGGCATGTCGTCGGGAATGCGGGCTGCGGCTTCCCAGGGCGCGACCATGTACTCCTGGTAGCCGCCGTCGTAGCTGATGCCGGCGATCTTCCCGTTGGAGCAGTTGATGAAATCGCCGCGCCGGCAGGGGTCGCACTTGAAGCAGTGCCCGCCGTGCCAGCCCACGCCAACGCGATTGCCGACGGCAAAGGCGTCCACCCTTTCGCCGAGTGCGTCCACGACGCCAGCCACTTCGTGCCCAGGTGCGCGGGGTAGCTCGAGGCCTGGAAACTGTCCGAACTTCACAAACGCGTCGCTATGGCAGATGCCACAGGCTTCGACCTTGATACGAATCTCTCCGGCACTAGGCTCGGGGATGTCGCGTTCGTCCAAGGTGAAAGGCCCGCCGGCCTCCCGTACGATCATTGCCTTCATGGTTCCGCCTCCAGAGGCTCCGTATAGCGCTCGTGAAGCCCTTCGCAATCGTGGCTGGTCACTCCCGGACGCGCGCGAGGGCGCTATCGTCGTCTGATGAACGAAGACGAACTCGCGGAGTCTCGCGCTCAATGGCGCCATCGTGGCTCAGGTCGGCCGGACTGGGCGATTCAACCGGGCCCAGGCCAGGAATCGGTTTGGGACTACCCGCGTCCACCGCGGCTCGAAGCCGATACGCGTCTCGTTCGGGTGGTTTGGAGGAACGCGGTCATCGCAGAGTCGAGTCAAGCGATCCGCGTTCTCGAAACCGCGAGCCCGCCCACCTTCTACATTCCTCCGCAAGACGTTCGGACGGAGCTGCTGTCACGAGCGCGGGGGGCATCGCTCTGCGAATGGAAGGGATCGGCGACGTATTGGTCGTTGGATGTCGACGGCCGCACGATTGACCAAGCGGCGTGGAGCTACGAAGCGCCGTTCATCGATTTCGTTGGGATCCGCGGATACTTTGGCTTCTACCCGAGCAAGCTGGAGTGCTATGTCGGGGAGCACCGCGCCACCGCTCAATCCGGCGGCTTCTACGGAGGCTGGGTCACGGCGGATGTCGTCGGTCCGTTCAAGGGAGAGCCAGGGACGGGCGCTTGGTGAGCGAACCTTGCGCAGATCGGTCATCGACATGAAGACATACCTATTCGATCTCGACGGAACGCTGCTCGACTCGATCGAGCTGATTCTGAAGTCGTTCCATCACACCGCCCGCGTTCATGGACGCCCCGAGCGTTCGGACGCTCACTGGCTTGCGGGCGTTGGCACGCCGCTTCGCGTTCAACTCAGCCAGATGGCAGGCTCGGACGAGGAGCTCGACGCCCTGCTCGAGACCTACCGTGAATACAATCTCGAGCATCACGATGCGATGGCAAAGCCATACCCGGGGATCATCGAAGTTGTTCGAACCCTACACCGAAACGGCGTGAAGCTCGCGCTGGTGACGAGCAAGCTCAGCCGGGGGGCAAATCGAGGGCTGCGACTTCTCGGCCTCGAGGAAGAGTTTCCGGTTCGTGTCTGCGCAGACGACGTCGTTCAAGGCAAGCCGCACCCCGAACCCGTCCTCAAGGCGCTGTCGGCACTCGATGCCTCGCCGTCGGACGCTATCTTCATTGGCGACTCCGATCACGACATCCAGGCAGGCCGACGGGCGGGGGTCGAGACCGCCGCAGTGAGCTGGGGCCCTTTCGCGCGAGAGGCCTTAGAAGCCGCGGGCCCGAGCCGCTGGATCGAGAGCCCGGAGGAGTTGCTCGGGCTCTGACGGATTCGCCAAACCGAGGGCGGCTCTCGGTAACATCTGCTGCTAGGCTCGCGTCGACGCATGTTCAACCCTGGTGCCCAGCCCGACTACACCGTCATTGCCGCATCGGCGCTCTCGCGAGATGAGCGTGTCGCGCAGCTCCGGGCGCTGATGGGAAAAGCCGATCCCTCGGTCGCGCAGCTCACCGTTGGAATTCGAGACATCACTTCCCGCCACTACGACCAGTTCGTGATGCCGCTAATTCGCCAGCACTGGCCGGCGATGCTTCGCGACCCATTCGCCGTCAAAATGCGCCTGGCCGCCTGCGACCTCTACGCGTCGGCCCCGTACACGGTGCTGTTCTGCGCGCCGAAGAGGCCCGCTTCGGTGGCTCTCATCACGGGGATCGGGAATCGACTGCCCTTGCCCAACGGGGTGCTCGCTGTTGCGGCGCGCGCGGCGCTCAACGTGCTGGGTCGCGTGACTCTGGCCGACCAACACCGCCGAATCATTCTAATCGCGGCCTTCATCGCGGTGGTCGACCATGCCTTCGACCACTGCATGGAGGACCCGCCCGAGGAACGGGGTCGCAAGCTTCACGCGCTCCTCGATGGCGACTGGGAACCGGACACCCCCGAGCTGCGGC
>JABDJF010000102.1 GCA_013002645.1 Myxococcales bacterium | reverse complement strand
CGATGGGGTCTGAGCGAGGGGAGTTGGTCATCGAGGGTCTGACGTTGCCGTTGGCGCTGCGTTTCATCTCTGGGAAGTACCAGGGCGGGGAGTTCCCTCTTCCTGACGCCGGCGAGATCGTCATTGGGCGCTCCAGCGAGCTCGACATGGTCCTGGTCGAGGACATGGTGTCCAGGCGCCATGCGAAGATCTCCGTCGAAGGCGGGGACATCTACTTGGAGGACCTCGGTTCGACGAACGGGAGCTTCGTCAACGGCGAGAAGATCTCTCGGACCAAGCTCGGGGAGGGTGACCGTATCTTGATCGGCACGAGCATCATCAAGGTCGTCGCCTCCGATGGTTCAGCTTCGGTCCAGGACGCCAAGGCCAAGATGGATGCGGCGTATGCCAGCGCCCGTCCCTCTCCGGGGAGCACCATGACCGGCTCGATCGCCGAGGTGGCGCTGCCCGACCTGCTGCAGCTCTTCTCCGCCTCGAAGAAGACGGGTGTTCTGCAGATTACCACCGAGACCGACGTCGGCTCCATCTACCTCGAAGAAGGGATGGTGCAGTTTGCAGTCGTCAACGGCGACGAATCGGTGCCGCCTGAGAAAGCTTTCTACCGCGTCCTCGTCTGGGACAAGGGCACCTTCGACTTGCTTCCCAAGGTGGAGCGCAGCTTCCCAACGGAAATTAAGAGCAGCATCGAAGGCCTGCTCATGGAGGGCATGCGACAGCTCGACGAGATGCGACGTCTCGGGGACGCGCTACCGCCGCTGCAATCGCTGATCAGCGTGGCCTCGCCCATGGCGGAGCCACTTCGCGAGGCGTCACCCGAAGAGCTGGACGTGATTCAGCTGGCGCTCGACCACGATACCCTCGTCGACTTGATGAACCACGCCGGGCGACCCGATCCTGCAGTGGCCGAGGTCGTCGTCTCCCTTTTGGAAAGAGGCTATCTCGTTAGCGGCTGAGTCGCCGACCGCGAGGCCGGCGACCGTAAACGGCTGAACGGCCGCCCGCTACGCTTGCCGAAAATACTCGCGAAGCGCTTCGTAGGCGTTCATCAGCGAGCTGTTGAGCTCCTGTGCCGCTTCGTGGCGCTCCGGATGCCCTCTGTGCTTGTCAGGACTGTAGCGATCACGAAGCCGCCGATAAGCGCGTTCGATTTCCGGCCAAGTCGCGCCGGGGCTCAGCTCGAGATTTGCGAGATACTGCCGCATGCGCTTCCACGTAGGCTTCGATGGTCGGGGCAGCCGTTCGCCATGTCGGCTAGCCCGCTCCTGCGACAGCTCCTCGTCGCTCAGGTCCCCGAGCTTCTTTCCCGACGGACCGAACTTGCCGTCGCTGAGCCGGGTCATGAGCCCGGAGCGCTATGGAGCGTCAGCAGACGGACGAGCAGGTCCTCGGAGTACCTGGTCAGCTGCGTGAACGCGACACCCATCCCAGGCGGATCATCCTGCACGCGGACCACCTGGCCGGCGCCTTCAATCGTTTCCACGTCGTCCATGATCACCGTGAATGTGAGATGAACCTCCGTCCCGACCGGCAGTGGCTCCCTCGAGCGGATGAAGACGCCGGACCTGGATACGTTCGTGACGTACTCGTGTACGAAGGCGTCGAACGACTCGAACTCCTTGTTGATGGTGACCCGCTTCTGGCTGCGTTGTCCGTCGTCCTTGTCCATTGAAACGTCAGGCTCCCGTGAGGTCGAACTGTTCCAGATGATAGTCGTTTCTGGGCTTCAATTCGATGCGCCTCTGAAAACGCTGCGCGGCCTCGTCGACCGACGCCTTTTCCTCGCGCTCGAGCATGTCGCAAACGGCGGGGTGGGCGCTGATGACGATCTTGTAGCCAGGTAGAGAGTCACGCTCGCGCCGCATCTGTCGGAAAATCTCGTGGCACACCGTCTCTTTCGACTGGAGCAGACCTGTCCCGTCGCAGAAGAAACAAGGTTCGTAGAGCGTTCGCCCGAGCGATTGCCGAGTCCGCTTTCGCGTCATTTCGACGAGGCCGAGCTCGCTGATCCGAATCGCCGTCGTCCTCGACTTGTCGTTTTTGAGCGCGGTTAGAAGCGCCTTGAACACTTTCTCGCGATGGGCGTGCCGCTCCATGTCGATGAAGTCGAGCACGATCAAGCCGCCGATGTTTCGAAACAGCAGTTGATACGCGATTTCACGCACCGCTTCCAAGTTGGTCTGCAAGATCGTCTGTTCGACATCGTGGCCCTTGCCCGTGAACCTCCCGGTGTTGACGTCGATCGCGGTCAATGCCTCCGCTTGGTCAAACACGAGATGCCCGCCGGACGGAAGCTGAACTTTGCGCGAGAGCGCACGGGTAATCTCTTCCTCGATGCCGTATTCGTCGAAGAGCGGTTCGTAGCCTTCGTAGAGCCGCACGTCGTTTGCGCGCTCTGGCAGGAAGAGCGTCAAGAAATCTTTGAGTCGCTGGTACTCCTCACGGTCATCGATCACGATTTCGTTGACGTCTTCAGTGAAGAGATCACGCGCGGACTGAATCACGAGGTCTGGCTCCTCATGGACCAGCGCAGGCGCCTTCTTCACCGCGTCGCGCGCTGTCTGCGTCTGTTCCCACAACTGCACGAGGTAGCCGATGTCCGCCTTGAGCTTCTTCTTGGTGAGTCCCTGTGCCAGCGTTCGAACGACCACGCCACCGTGCGGCGGCTTGACCGAGTCGATGACCTCTTTGAGCCTCCGCCGCTCTCGGTCGTTGCCAATGCGCTTGGAGACCCCGACATGGTCGACCGTGGGCATGAACACGACATAGCGGCCCGGAAGTGCAACGTGGCTCGTGACGCGGGCGCCCTTTGTGCCGATCGGCCCTTTGGAAACCTGGACCAAGATCTGCTGCCCCTCGTTGAGCAGGTCCCGGATCGGCGTCTTCCGCGAAACCCGATTGCGCCGCCCCTTGGAGGCGCCCTTCTTCTCTGCGCCGTTGCCTTCCTCTTCAGTGCCCGGCGCGGCTTGAAGGTCTTCCACGTGCAGGAACGCCACACGGTCTAGACCCACGTCGATGAACGCCGCTTGCATTCCGGGTAGGACACGCGTGACTCGGCCTAGGTAGATATTGCCCACCGGGGAGCGATGGTGCCGCCGTTCGACGTAGAGCTCGCGGAGCACACCGTCCGCAATGAGACCAACGCGGGTTTCTCCAATGTCAACGTTGATCAGAAGTGTATTTTTCGACATTCGTGATTCCGTATTCAGCGTTCCTGGGGGTCAGAGACCCTCGACCGACAGACAGGGTCGGAAGAGCGATTCTGCACGAAGCGACGGGCCCGTCGCGGCATCCAGTGCCGAGCGCGCAGAACCGTCATGCGGATTCCTCGGAAGGGTCAGTTCTTCTCGAAGATCTGCTCGATTTCGGCCTGCGTGTTCTCTTCGCTTTCGGAGCGCGCCACGGCGATCTCCTTCACGACCAGGTTACGCGCAGGCTCAAGCATCTTCTTCTCGCCGAAGGACAGCGACTTATCGACCTGGAGCCGATACAGGTCACGCATCACCTCGGCGACGTCGAACACCGAGCCGGTCTTGATCTTGTCCATGAAACCGCGATAACGGCGGTTCCAGGTCTGGTTGTCGAAAACGACGGGCTGCTCCGCGAGGAGAGAGAAAATCTCTTTGATGTCGTTCTCAGAGATCGGGGGCCTCAGGCCCACCTTCTTCGCCTGGGCGACCGCCACTCGGATCCTGTCGCTGTTCTTCGCGTCCAGAGGCCTCAGCACGTAGAATTCCATCGTCGCTGTGCCGATTTTGCGCTCCTCGATCGAGACGACCTCGGTGACGCCCTGTTTTGGATAGATGGCCTTATCGCCAACCTTGAATT
>JABDJF010000093.1 GCA_013002645.1 Myxococcales bacterium | reverse complement strand
GGTTCAATCAAGACAGACCACGCCCCAAGCCCATCAATCACCCCCCACCACATCCGCGACAGCGTCAGCGCCAGTGACAGCGCCAGCGCCCGCGGATCAGTGACGGACGCCCATCAATGCTTCGAGTGTGTCCCTCAAGCCCGTCAAGTCCGATTCGCTGACATGCGCGGAGGCACCTGCGTCGAGGGCGGCCTGCCTTTTCGCTTCGTTGTCGGCGAAGAGGACTGCTCGCACGTGCTTGGTATGGTTGCCGCGCTTGAGCGCTTCGATGATCTCCGGCCCGCTGAGGTGTCCTACCTCTGCGGCTAAAACCACAGCGTCGGGCGGATGCTCTCCGATTCGAAGAAGACCATCGAGCGGGTCGTGGTACTGGGCGACGTCGAACGCGCCGCGCAGACAGTCGAGAACCCGCTGTTTCGTTTCGTTTCCGTCGACGAGCAGCGCTACACGAGGTCGGGCCGCGTCGAGCTCGTCGGGGATCGGGTACCCGTACTTGCGCAGAAAATCGAGCACGTGCGGCCGGCGGAACCGAAGGTGTCGGCCGGGAGTTCGGAAGTGCGCGATGCGACCCCGATCGGCCCAGTTGTGAATCGTCTTCAGGTCGACCTGACAGAAACGGGCAATCTGGGAGGCCGTGAACAAATCCTTCGGCCTGCGGGATCGAGCCACCATCCCCTTTGGGTAACGGCTCCGATCGTGCTGAGACAAGGAACAATCCGAAGAAACTGGAAAAACTGTACTCTAGCGAACAGGCAGACGGACGTCTCGCCAAGCCCCATCATCGAAGACCATTCGCGTCGCGCCTGGCAGCACCGCGTCGTCTTCCGGGTGCTCTGGGTCGCCGGGCAGGGCCAAGAACCAGCCCGAGTCGCCGCTTACGATGCTCGGCCGTACCAAGGGGGGCTTCCGCGAGAGCGCATCGGCGATCACCGCGTCGACATCGTCGAAGTCCGCGAGCCACTGCAAGGTGCGCACGGTCGGCGGCGCCAACTTGATTCGTCCCGCCAGCATGTCGTCGATCGCGCTCGCGGGACAGAGCCACGCGGAGGACGTGGTTTCGCTGCCATCGTGGGACGCGCGTTGTCCTTCGGGAAGGGCGGCGATGTAGAAGCGGGTGTCGAACCGGCGGCTCTCCATCTTGGGCGTGATCCAACGCGCGTAGGGTGTCAGCGCGGTCGAGTGGATCGTCAAATCGAGCTGACTCGCCAGCTCGAGGAACGAACCCCCGCCATGAAGCTGTGCGCGCGCTTGTGGCAGGTCGGCGTCTGGGGCGATGGTGGCGAACAGCACACCCGCCTCTTCGAAGGTCTCGCGCACTGCGGCCACGAGCAGACCAAGGCCCGATTCGGCGTCGGATTCACCCAGCGCGTGGCTGAGCGATTCGGCCGGCCGGTCGACCCGGGCGATCCAACTCGGCGTGCTGTCGCTCGGGTCGACCTTGCCACCGGGGAACACGTGCGCTCCGCCCATGAAGCCGCTCCGGTGGTGCCGGCAAAGCATGAAGGTCTCGATCCCCGCCCCGGTCTCGCGCAACACGATGACCGTCGACGCGTCCTCGATCGGTTTTCGGGCCGGGTCTGCGCTCATGACTCGCGCGACACCAACACGTGCGTGGTCGACACGCCGATCGCGTTGGCAATTCGCGCCAGTGTCTCGAGCGAGGGCGTGTGACGCCCAGCTTCGACGCGCGCGATGTTCGGACGGTGAATGCCCGTACGACGGGCCAGCTCGGCTTGAGTCAGGCCGGCCTCGAGACGAAGTTTTCGAAGACGTGCGCCGAGTCTCTCGCCATCGATCGCGATGTCGCCTTGACCGTTGGTCGAGCTCGCGGACGCCTGCACGGCCGCGATCGTAAGCTGACAAATCCCGCCGCTCTCCAACTGGAGAACCGCCCTGGTCGCGCTCGGATCGATCGTGATGCTAGTGATCTCGGAGCCGTCATCAGAGGCGTCGATGGGTCGGCGGTGAAGCGAAGCATCACCGTTACCCAGAATGGCTAAGACGTCGTCGCCGCACGGGCTCACCGTCACGAACTCCAAACGTAGGTGCCGTCGTCGATCTGCTCGTCGAGCAATGGCCGCCGCGACGCGCGCGACGTCCGTCTCCGCGCTCGTGATCAGTCCATCGCAGAGCTCCGTGATGATGTCTTCGACATCGTTGCGGCCGCGCTCTACGTGGGCGATTGGCAACACCCCAGAAGCGCGCAGAAAGCCCAAGGTGCAGAGGAGCTCGTCGATATCGTGCGGCGCACTATCGACATCGACGACAACCGCGGTCTGGCCGTCGGCCGCATTGGCCAGATCGGAAGGTGCCACGACGATGCATTGAACGTCGTGCTTGCCCAGGGCATCTCGCCACTGCCGCGCCACACGCTCGCGCTCCGTCAACAATGTCACGCTCGACGTCATCATTCCTCCGAGTGCAGGAACGATGAGGTTTACACGCCCAGCTCAGGAACCTCAACCGTGTATCGCTGGAAACAACGGAACCTGTTTTGTCCAGTGGTTTCCGACACACGCCGTGGTTGACACTCGCCGGTCGCTTTGCTACCTCCGTGCGCCTCTACCGGGTGGCAACTCTTCGCTAAGTTAAGGGGACCCCGCGATGTTCAAGTCGACCTGCATTTTCACGGGTAACTCAAACCCGAGCCTCGCCGAGAAGATCGCCAACTACCTCGAATTGCCGGTAGGTCGCGCGCGCGTATCGCGCTTTTCGGACGGCGAGGTGTTTGCGAAGATTAAGGAAAACGTCCGCGGCGTGGATGTTTACCTGATTCAGTCGACCTGCGCTCCGGTCAACGACAACCTGATGGAGCTCTTGGTGATGATGGATGCGCTGAGGCGCGCGTCCGCCGGGTCCATCACCGCGGTCATCCCATATTACGGATACGCGAGACAGGACAGGAAGGCTGCTCCCCGGACGCCGATCACCGCGAAACTGGTCGCGGACCTGCTCACGACCTCCGGCGTCGATCGCGTCGTCTCGATGGATTTGCACGCCGGCCAGATTCAGGGCTTCTTCAACAAGCCGTTCGACCATCTCTATGCCTTGCCGGTGTTCCTGCAGCATCTCAGGCCCAGGTTCCGCACGCCGCCCGTGTTCGTGTCGCCCGACGCCGGCGGGGTCGAACGCACGCGTGCCTACGCGAAGCGCATGGGCGCGGAGCTGGCCATCATCGACAAGCGCCGTGAGCTCGAGAACGTGAGCGAAGTCATGAACATCATCGGCGACGTAAACGGGCGGGAATGCGTGATTTTGGACGACATGATCGACACCGCCGGCACGATGGCCAATGCGGCCCGCGCCCTCCAGGACCAGGGCGCCAAGCGGGTCATGGCGGCCGCCACCCACCCGGTCTTGTCGGGTCCGGCTCTCGAGCGCATCGTCGATTCCCCCCTCGAGGAGGTCATCGTGACCGATACCATCCCCCTTCGGGAGGAGGCGATCGCGACCGGCCGCTTCCGCGTGCTTTCGGTGGCAAGTTTGCTAGGAGAGGCCATCAAACGGATTCACCACAGCGACTCGGTGAGCTCGCTGTTTGTATGATTGGAGCATTTGAGAATGGAAACGACGACGTTGCAGGCTGAGGTCCGCGCTGGGCGCGGAAA
>JABDJF010000092.1 GCA_013002645.1 Myxococcales bacterium | reverse complement strand
GACAAGGCCCCGGTCTTCGACGCGTTCGACACGGTTCACGATTGCCTTGCGGTCCTGAGCGGGGCGATCGGCTCGGCAAAGTTCGACAAAGATCGAATGGCGGCTTCCCTTCAGGCGGGCTTTTTGGATGCCACCGAGGTCGCGGACTGGCTTGCGCTGCGAGGCGTGCCGTTCCGAGATGCCCATCATGTGGCGGGCAGGCTCGTTCAAAGGGCCGTGAAAGAGGGCACGACGCTCTCGCAGCTGCCGCTAGAGGCCTACCAGGACGAGCACGAAGCCTTCGACGACACGATCTTCCACGCCCTGGACATGGAAACCGCGGTCGAGCGGCGGGATGTGGTTGGAGGGCCGGCCCGCGGCCGGGTCGCAGGGGCCATCGCCGAGCTCCGGGGTCGACTGCAGGCGCGTCGGGGCTCATAAAGGGCTGCCGTGTCGAATGTTCACATCCCGGAATCGCCGTGGTTCTCGTATCGAGAGGGTGCGCTCCTTTGCGAAGGCGTGGCGTTGGAATCGATTGCAAATGAAGTCGACACGCCTGCGTTCGTCTACTCGGGCGCAGCAATCGATGACGCCTATCGCTCGATCGATGAAGCGCTCGCATTTGCCCCGCATCTGATCGCGTACGCCGTCAAGGCCAACGGCAACCTGTCCGTTCTCGCGCGCCTGGCCGCGCAGGGCTGCGGTGCGGACATCGTCTCCGCAGGAGAGATGCAGCGCGCGCTCAAGGCAGGGTTTCCGCCCGACCGCATCGTGTACAGCGGCGTCGGCAAGCGTCGCGAGGAAATCGTCGAGGCTGCGAACGCCGGCATTCGCGCGCTGCACGTCGAAAACATCCAAGAGCTCGACGTCGTCGAGAGTGTCGCAAAGGAGCTCGGTCGTCCCCTGGCCATCGGCCTGCGCGTCAACCCGGACGTCGACGCCGAGACCCATCCCTACATCGCGACCGGGCTTCGAGAGTCGAAGTTCGGCCTAGCGATTCCCGTCGCCGAGTCGATCGTTCCCCGAGTCCTCGAGAGCCCCCACCTCGACCTCGAAGCGGTCGCTTGTCACATCGGCTCGCAGCTGGCGTCACCACGGCCGCTGCGCGAAGCCGTCGAAATCCTCGGTCGATTCGCCGGCCATTGCATCGACCGGGGGGCCAGGCTGCGCGCGATCGACGTGGGCGGAGGCTGGCCCATGCACTACGGCCAAGAGGTCGATGCCTATCCGCCCGCCGCCCGGTTCGGCGAAGCCATCCGCGAAGGCCTACGAGCCTCGGGCATCTTGCGCCCGGAGATCGAGATCATCACCGAGCCAGGGCGAGCCCTAGTCGGTGATGCCGGTGTGCTCTTGACCCGCGTTCTCTACACCAAGGTCCAGGGCGACCGACGCTTCGTCATCGTCGACGCCGCCATGACCGAGCTCATCCGCCCGGCGCTTTACGGCGCCTACCATGCGATCATGCCCATCGCGGAGCCGGATCCTCGGGCCGATCTCGTTCCCGTCGACGTCGTCGGGCCCGTTTGCGAGTCGGGCGACTTCGTCGCGAAGGATCGCCCTTTGCCGGAAGTGAAGCCGGGGGACTTGCTGGCCATTCGCGGAGCGGGCGCGTACGGACGGGAGATGCAGAGCATGTACAATGCACGCCCACTGCCCCCCGAGGTGCTCGTCGACGGTGCGCGCTCACGTCTGGTGCGCCGCCGCAGCGGTCCAGAAGCCCTCTGGCAAGGCGAGATCCTCGAATGAGCGGGGTGACGATCCTCGGGACCGGACGCCATCTCCCTGGTGAACCGGTGCTCAATGAGGCCCTCGCTCGCGTCATGGACACCAGCGACGAATGGATCGAGGCACGCACCGGAATCAAGCAGCGCTACTTTGCGCGTGACGGTCAAGGGCCGAGCGACCTCGCGGTCAAGGCGTCCGAACAGGCGATCGACGACGCCGGGCTCGAGGCATCGGACATCGACTACATCATCTTCGCCACCATGACGCCCGACCACTTCTTCCCCGGCTCGGGCCCCCTTCTCGGCGCGAAGCTCGGGATCTCCGGCGTCCCGGCGCTCGACATTCGCCAACAATGCGCGGCCATCCCCTACGGCTTGCAGCTGGCCAACGCTCTCGTCCAAACCGGCGCGGCAAAGACCATCCTGTTGGTCGGCGCCGAGGTCCACGCCGGGTTCATGCCCTGGACGGACTGGGGCCTGGTGCGTTCCGAAGCCGAGGGCGAGGTTTCGCCGGAAGCCTACGAGCGCGCGAACCGGCATCGAGGCCTGGCCGTGGTCTTCGGCGACGGGGCCGCCGCGATGGTCCTCCGCCAGAGCCAAGCGCAAGACGGCGGTTTCCTGGGCGCCGAGCTCCACAGCGACGGAGACGCCTTCGACCATTTGTACGTTCCGGGGGTCGGCTTTCGGCACATTCCCTACGTCAGCCCCGAGTCACTGCTCGCCGAAGAGCACATTCCGCAGATGCGCGGCCCTTCCCTTCTCAAGAAGGCCGTTCAAACCCTAACGCGCACGGTGAAGTCGATCTGTGAAACCCACGGCGTCTCCCAAGACGAGGTCGACTGCTTCATCGCGCACCAGGCCAACGACCGCATCAATCGCGCCGTCCGGGATGCGCTTCGTATCCCTCCCGAAAAAATCCCTTCGAACATCGCGCGCTACGGCAACACCTCGGCGGCTACGATTGGCATCCTCACCGACGAGCTTCGACGCGAGGGCCGCATTGGCGAAGGCGATCTCTTGTGCTTTCTCGCAG
>JABDJF010000080.1 GCA_013002645.1 Myxococcales bacterium | reverse complement strand
CGTGCGGAATCACGTAGCGTGTGCCGTCGGTGGTGATGCGGGCGCCGCGAATCGGAGCGGGCAAGGGGCTCGTCGTGCCCAGATCGATGGGCCGACCCGCCGGCTTCGCGAATTGATTGAGTGGTACGACCCGAAGCAAGTCGCCAGAGGCGCCGACGAGCCCCTGCGGCGCCCAGCCGAGCACTGCCCACTCGAAGACCGACGCGGGTCGATCGATCGGAGTCCCGCACGGCGCCTTGCTCGAACGCCTCTCGATGGGCACTCGATGGCTTTGCCTGCCTCGGATTGGACCGACCTCCGCTTCGAAACCCGCGCAGGTCGCACGGACGTCTCGGACGGCGAACCGATTCGTCGGATCACGAATCGCGGGCACGAGCTCGGCTTCGGAGAGCTGCGTCTTGATTCCCGAGCTGAGCTGGACCTGGCGAGGTGCCCGCCCGTCAATCACGAGAGTATCGGCGTCGCGGAAGTAGAGTGAAGCCCGGCCCCCCTCGCTGTCGATGGTCCGCCAAGAGGCGACCGCGTTGGCTTTTGCTTTCCGCCAAGCTGCTTGAACGAGGTTCCGCTCTTCTGGGCTCGGTTGGAGCGCCGGATTCTGCCACCAGCGCTGCAGCTCGAGCGCTCGGACGAAGTTTCCTCGCCGAATCGATGCCGATATCGCCACTGAAGCAGCGCGTGCCGTTGCGGGCGACTGCTGGCATTGCAAGCCCTGGGTCCCTGACAGCCCAACTCTGGCTGCGCCGCTTTCGCGGCAGAGTGCGACGAACGAATCGAGAACCGCAATTGCGCGCGTGTTGGCGCTCTTGGGATTCGAGCTGAACGATTCCCAGGCACCGTCCGCGAGCTCTTTCAGCCTTGCCTCGGGCTCCGACACATCTCTCGCGAAGCCGCCCGGTCTGTCCAGCCAGGCCAAGGGGACGTCTGTCTGGCCGATGCGCAGGTTTGCAACCACGTCTTCGTAGCCGTCCGCGTCGCGGTCTTCGACGGCGAGCTCGATCGCGATGTCGGCGTTCGATACTTCATTCTGCGGCAGGACGGTGATCCGTTCTCGTACGCGCGGCTGGGCCTCGATCGTGATCAGCCACAAGTTGGTTCGTTTTCCGGTCTCACACCGGTGCTCGACGCGAGCTGCGACCAGGGAGCTCGAAAGCTGACGGATACTCGCGGTCGGTTCGACGCAAGTCTGCGGCACGAGGAAGGAATCGATGGCTCGCGAGGAGACGTCGAGGCCGCGAGGGTACGCCGCCGTTAGACGAACCTGCTGTGGGTCCGCCGACACGACGAAGGCATCGTCCGGCTCTATTCCGTCGAGGTTCAATTGCAGCGCGGCCAAGGCATAGCCCGCTTTGAGAACCAAGGTGGACTCGGCGACGCGAACCTCCACCTGGTCGGGCCCGAAGCTTTCGCCAACTGGGAGCTCGGGCGCTTCCTCCTCGACACCGGTGGCGGGCTCGCTCGAATCCCCGCCGGCATCCTTCAATCCGAAAGGAACCTGCTTGCGGCCCGAGCAACCCCAAATGAGCCCCCCGGTTACACAGATGAGCAGGACGGCAGCCCGGCGCTGCGATCGGCACAGTTTCATGCGAACGGGTTAGCACGCGCCTGCGGACGAAGCCTCAAAAGCGTCACTCGGGCCCCGGTACGCAAATGGCATCGTTTTCGTCGACGGGGCAGGGGTCGAGCTCGGCTCCGCAGAGGCCTGTCGCTCCGAGGCAGCGAAAACCTTGTTGACAGTCCTCGTCGACGAAGCAGGGATCGAAACAAACCAAGGTATCGTCGATGCCGCCGGCAATGCTCGATGGGTAGCAACTCCCGAAGAGCCCAACATAGGCTCGGGGGCAGTCGGCGGAGACCGAGCCTTCGGCCTCGCAGGTCAGGGTGCAGATGGAGTTGATGTAGTCGAAGCCGGCGAACTCCACGCTGAGCTTCTCGCACAGCGTTGCGGTTTCGACACATTCGTCGACCGTGAAGCAAGCGTCGTAGACGGGCGTGAGGAATTCGTTCCGGGGCGAGCTACCGCAGCCAAACAACGTTGCGAACATCAGCGCGGGGTAGAAATGCACCGGCATGAGCACGGCTCGAGGCATTGCGCTAGTTTAGCCAGCGCGGCTCGTCGGCGCGACCACCCGGCACGACATCGAGGGAGCCCTTCTTTTTTCGCCGTTTCGGCCGACGTCGCCGTCCGCTTGGGGGCCGCCGCAGCCACTCGATGAACGCCATGCCGCCGCCAATGGCGCCGATGTCGGCTGCGAGCGCCACCGCGTCGCCGGAGGTGATGAACATCAAAACGCTCAACGCGAGCACCAAATAGATGATGTGGACGGGCTTCATGTCGACGACGCCGAACAGGCTCATGCGCCCCTGTCCTCGGTACGACCAGGCGAAGGCCGCGATCGACCCCAGGAGCATCGCCTGCGCCCCGTACAAAGCGGATGGCTTGGGAACGAGCAGCCCGACGATGAGCGCGAAGACGGCGGATGAAAGCACCGCGACGCCGCAAAGCTGAATGGTGCGTTTCTCACCGAAGCGCTGCTCGAAAGGAGCGAGCATCCACCAGAGAAACACCAGCATGATCAGCATGGAAAACACGGCCTGCGGACCGGTCGGAAAGGCCAGCACATGGGTGCCGAGCTGCCAGAGCGTCGCGACTCCAGGCTGCGCCGTGTCGAGCGCGAGAAACGCGAACACGGGCACGCCCGCCCAGTTCTGAAGCAGGATCTGCAATATCCACGCGCCAAAAAGTGCGATCAGCAGCTTTTTCACGAATGGGGTGAGTGGGGGAAAGCGGAACACGAGCTCGGTATGGTTATCCTAGGGTTCGTTTGCAGGGGATCAAGGTGTTGGGCATGCCACGCCGGCATCCAAGGTTCGAAAGTCTACGGTGCCCACGTCGAGGATCCCGTCAGTGCCGCCATCGATGGGCGTGATCGGCGTGATCGTGATCGGGGAGCAGTCCACGACGAATTTCAGGTCCGTGGTGGCACGCCAGCGCGACTTGTACTCCTGCGGGTCCTGCGCCGGGGGGTTCTCGAGAATCTTGCCCGTGCCGCCGCAGCGATTGCGCGTCACGAGCATCGTGTCGAGGTACGCCGCCCCGTCGTCCACCCCGCCGTCGACGACGAAGGCGTTGGCGTCGCTCATTGCATCGCACCGCAGGGTGAACTCCGGCGCGGCCCAGAACTCGCGCTCCGGATTGTCGATGATCGCGAGCTCGACCAATGCGATGTTGCCACATGTCTCCGCGGTCGGGTTCTGCCCGTCGACGAGCCAGCGTCCGCGGACGTGCACATCGCAGCCCGACGGATCGAAGCGCACATTATCGACGCAGCCGGCCGGTAGCGCGCCACCCATCAGCGTCAGCAGGAGCACGCGCGTTGAAACCCTCATCTGTGGGTAGCCTATCGCGCCCGAAAATGCAGTCAATTCGAGAGTTGACAGCGTGCTTTCCATGCTTAGTTTGCGTCCATCGTTGGAAGATGGCTGAGGCGCAATGGTGGCGACGCGGCTTGATTCAACCGTTGCCGGGCCTGCGTGCGCAGGTCGACGGAGGAGTACATCATGCTGGTTCGTTGGGATCCCTTTGAAGAGATGAATCGCCTACAGGACCGCTTTCTGAGCGGTCGGGGGCTTTCAAAGCAAGCGTTTCAAGTCGCGGTCGACATCCGCGAAGAGGCTGACGCCTTTTACGTAGACGCGGAAGTTCCGGGCCTGGCCGCAGACGAGGTCAAGGTCGACGTCGAGAAGAACGTTCTGACGCTCAGCGGCGAGCGCAGAGTCGAGAAGGAAGAGACCGAGGGCACATATCGTCGCGTCGAGCGGCAATATGGCAGCTTCACACGCTCGTTCAGCCTTCCCGAAACCGTCGACGCCGACGACATCAGCGCCGACCTCAAGGACGGTGTGCTCGAGCTTCGGCTTCCCAAAAAAGAAGCGCCCACGCCGCGGAAGATTTCCGTCAAGCCGTCGAAGTAACGCTTGCGCGAAGGCACGGAGCGGGTTCGTCGTGGCACGAGGCCGTTTTCGAACTAAGCAGCAAGGCCACGCCGACTAGTGAAAAACTTCGTCGATCAGCAGTTGTTGTTCGAGCTTGTGCGCGGCGCCGGAACCCGTGGCAGGGCTCGCGCTCTCCGGTCGGGCGATGCACCGCAAAGGTTGCTCGGGGCCGAGAATCTCTGGAAGCCGTGCACGCATGAAGTACCAGGCACCCATGTTCCAAGGCTCCTCTTGGACCCAGACCAAGTCGACGTCTTTCGGGTAAGGGGCCAGGCGTGCTTGGATCTCGCTTGCACGGAGCGGATAGAGCTGTTCGACGCGTATGATTCCGACGTCGTCGGCTTTGGTTTTTTCCCGGCGCTCGAGCAGGTCGTAGTAGATCTTCCCTGTGCAGAGGGCGAGGCGTCGAGCTTTGCTCGGCTCCACGGCGGGGTCGTCGGGGATGATGCGTTGGAACGACCCTTCGGCGAGCTCGTCCAGTGTGCTGACCGCGCGACGGTGTCGAAGCAGGCTCTTTGGGCTCATGACGATCAAAGGCTTGCGCCACGGACGAAGGACCTGGCGTCGAAGGCAGTGGAAGAGCTGCGCCGGGGTCGTGAGGTTCACGACCTGCATGTTGTCTTCGGCGCAGAGCAAGAGGAAGCGTTCTAGCCTCGCGCTCGAGTGCTCCGGCCCCTGGCCCTCCATGCCGTGCGGGAGCAGCATGACTAGACCGCTCAGGCGCTGCCATTTGTCTTCGGACGAGGAGATGAACTGGTCGATGATCACCTGGGCGACATTGACGAAATCGCCAAACTGAGCCTCCCAACACACCAACGCGTCCGGCGAGTCGAGCGAGTATCCCCATTCGAAGCCCAGGACACCCACCTCTGAAAGCGGGCTGTCATAGATCTCCAAGTGTGCTTGGTCCGCGCTCAGGTGCCCTAGTCGGGTGTACCTGCGGCCAGACTCTTCATCGAAGATCACCGCATGCCGATGGCTGAACGTACCCCGGCGCACATCTTGACCCGTGAGCCTGCACCGAACGCCGTCCAAGAGGAGACTTGCAAATGCGAGGTTCTCGGCGGTGCCCCAGTCGACGCCTTCGCCGGTCTCCATGACTTTGGCTTGCTTCTCGAGCACGAAGCGCCGGATGCGCGGATGCGGGGTGAACCAGTCGGGGTAGCTCGTCAGTTTGCTCAGCGCATCGATGAGCCTTGGTTTCGCAAATCGCGTATCGGCGTCTGGGACGTCCAAATCGCTGCCGCCCCGAAATTCGGTCCAGAGCCCCAGCATCGAGGCTGGAATGAGATCGTAGTTCCCATTCTTGCGGGTGTCCTCTAGCGCTCTCTCCAAGTCTTGTTGCCGCTGGACCTTGATCTCGTCGGCCTGCTGGGTGGTCAGCTTCCCCGTCTTGATCAGGTGATCGATGTACACCTCGCGGACCGTCTTCTTTTTGTCGATCGCCTCATACATTTCGGGTTGGGTGAATCGCGGCTCGTCGCCTTCGTTGTGGCCGTACTTCCGGTAGCAGAACAGATCGAGCACCACGTCTCCATGGAAGCGCTGCCGGTATTCGGTAGCCAAGGTCACCGCCTGGGCGACGGCCTCCGGGTCCTCGCCGTTCACGTGGAAAACAGGGCAGCGAAGCATTCGGGTGATGTCGGTGCAGTACGCGGTTGAGCGCGAGTCCTCGGGGTTGGTGGTGAAACCGATCTGGTTGTTGATGACGACGTGAACCGTGCCGCCGGTTTCATACGCCGGGAGCCGGCTGAGGTTCAGGGTCTCGGCGACTACACCCTGGCCTACGAACGCGGCGTCGCCATGAATCAGAAGAGGCAGTACGCTGAGCCGGTCCTCGTCGCCTTTGCGATCTTGCTTTGCGCGGACGCGGCCTTCGACCACTGGGTTCACAAACTCCAAGTGGCTCGGATTGAAGGCCAAGGTCATGTGCATGCTGTTCCCGCTCGCCGTCTTGCGGTCGAGCGAGTAGCCGAGGTGGTACTTCACATCTCCGGTGCCGACGTACTTCTCGGGATCGTCGTCCTCGAACCCTGCGAAGATCTGGCGCACGTTCATCTCCATGATGTTGACCATCACGTTGAGCCGTCCGCGGTGCGCCATGCCGATGACCATCTCTTCGACGCCGAGCTCGGATGCGCGTTCGGTGAGGATGTCCAGCATGGGGATGACGCTTTCACCGCCCTCGAGCGAGAAGCGCTTGGCGCCGGTGTACTTCGTGTGCAGGAATTGCTCGAAGATCTCGGCGTCTGTGAGCTTGGTGAGGATGCGCACCTGTTGCTCGCGACTGAGATCGATGTGATTTCCGGTGAGCTCCATGCGGTCGCGGAGCCAGTCACGCGCGTCCTGATTCTCGAGGAAGGTGAACTCGACGCCAATCGTTCTCGAGTAAGTGTCTTTCAAGCGTTCCAGAACCGAGCGAAGCGATTCATTCGGCGGCCCCGCCATGTTGCCCGTTGCGAAAATCGTCTCTGGGTCGACGTGGGCGAGTCCGTAGCGCTGCAAGACGAACTCGTCGTTCGGCGGCTTGCGATGCAAGCCCAGCGGGTCCAGGTCGGCGTAGAGATGGCCGCGCACGCGGTACGCGTTGATCAGCGCGGAGAGACGCGCCTGAAGCTCGTTGGCTGCGAGCAACTCCGACGAAGGTGGAAACGACGTGCGCATTTCAGGAAAGGTAGGCTCGAGCGGCGTTTCCGCGGTGGGCGGCAATAGAACCGAATTCCGTACGCCGTCCTCCACCTCGGTGCCGTCGACCAGGGCGACGGCGCGTGGCTCCGCCAACGCACGTGCGCCGTTTCCATCCGAGGGCTGCTGCGCCGGACTCGCCAGGCCAGTCGCCGTGATCGGCGCCATGATCGTGCCTGCACTCGAGATCTGCGGCCAATCGGTTGGCGCGAGGCTCTCGAAGTAGGAGCGCCAAGCCTCGTCCACTGCAAGCGGGTTATCCACCCACTTCAGAAACTGCTCCTCGACCAGTCCTTGGTTTACGCCGAAATCTGCGGTCATCTCCGAGTCGTGGCTCCAATAACCCCGGTCGCTGCCGCAGCCTAACGCGATCGACTCCGAGGTGCTAGCGCGCGACCTGGTCCTCGTCCGGGACTTGGCACATCATGGGCTTCAATGGCTAGAATCTTCATCATTCTTTCCGGCCTGCTCGGCTTCACCGCGGTGGCCCTCGGGGCCTTTGGAGCGCATGGCTTGCAGTCCCGCTTGGGACCTCTGCCAGACGGCGTCAAGCGCCTGGACTGGTGGAACACCGCCGCCCACTACCACCTCACGCACGCGCTGGCTCTCGCGCTCGCCGCCTGGCTCGTCCATCGCAGTGCGGGCGTCGCAAGCCTCGTCGCCGGCTGGGCGTTCGTCGCTGGAGTCGCGCTCTTCAGCGGCAGCCTTTATCTCATGACAATCACCGGCCAGACGAAGCTCGGGATCATCACTCCTTTCGGCGGCCTGCTCTTCTTGGTCGGATGGGGCGCGATCATCGTGGCGGGCTGGCGGCTCGGGGCTGGAAGCTAGCGCTGCGGCCGTCCCTGCTGTTCCTGCTGTGCCCGGATCTGCTCGCGGAGTTGCTCCATGACCTCCGGGGGAAGCTGTGGCTGTTGCTGGCCCCCCACCGGTGGCGGTGCTGGCGACGCGGGGGGCGGCTTGCTGGGAGGGGGTTGGAACGCGGCGGCGTCCGGCTGTAGTCGGTCGGCTAGGTACTGCGAGATCACATAGACCGTAGGTTCGCCTCTACGCCTCAGGTAGAGCTCGCCGCTTTGCTCCGTGGCGGCGCCGAGCTCGAGCACAATCGGCCCGGGGTTCTCGGTCGAGATCAAGGTCACCGTCGCTCGTGGCTCGGTCAGCCCTGCTCTCGCTTCGGAGATGTCTGGTGCGGCGAAATCGGAAGCGACCAGCCGTGCCGTGCTCGAAACCTTGCCGCTCACCTGCTTGGGGTCGAATTTACCCAGGGCCTTGTTTCCTTCGCGAGCCGCCCAAGCTTCTCCTTCGCGCTCGAAGGCGAACGTCCCCTTCGGCCCTTCGAATCGGATCGATTGCACGTCCTCAGGCTTCATGCTGACGACCTTGCGATCGCGCCAAGCCTTGAGCTCACGGTCAAACGCGTAGCGAAGCGAGCCGCTCGCTCCGAACACCTCGCTGCGCTCGTCGATTCGGACCATGGTCATTCCGTTGCCGTACTTGCCGACCATGAGCTCGCTGAGCGTCTCGTCTCCGGCCCTTACCGTGACCCGCACTGCGTTCTCGTCGTCTACCTGCAGGCGTGCGTAGTGATCGGGCTTCGTCGCCACGACACGGCTGAGCTCGAGCTCGGCGAGCCGGTTGAGCGCAGAGTCGACGTTGTTCCGATCTGCCGTGGCATCTAGGGGCTCGATCACCCGCCAGGCATCGTCGACCTTGGACAGCACCACTCGCCCATCTCCCGGTCGGGTTATCTCGAGTGCCGTGATTGTTTCCCTATCGAGCTCGATCGTCGGAATCTCTCCATCGGTCGTAGGTCGACGGTTCCTGCTGTTCACCGCCCAGGCCGTCAGGCCGAGCAGCACGAAGAACACCAGGGCTCCAATCGCAATTCGGTTCTTTCGCCATTCCACTGCGAGCATTCCCCCTGCCTAGAGTTTGAGCGTCTTCTTCTTGTTCAAGCGTTGCCGCCAGCGCAAGAGCCCGAAAAGCGCGACCAGAAACGGAATTCCGAGCGTGTTCAGCCAGCGATACCCGAGCTTTTTGGAATCCCAGGACTCGATGGCAGCCCGGCGCTCTGCCAGCGCCGTCTCGACGCCCCCTTCGTCGCCCTGCTCAGCGGCCTGAAGGGCAGTGCTTTCCGCGACGAGCACTGAATCCGGAATGTCGAGCGCCGGCTCTTCGGTCGTCTTCGCGCGAATCGCAATCAAATCCGAATCGGCAGCGAGCCAATCGATCGCGTTCAGCGCAAGGGCCAGCGCGGCGTTCATCTGCACCTCGCCTTGCTCTGGACGCGGCGGCATGAAGGCGTCTTCGAGGAACGAGCCAGTGCCGACGACCAGTACGCGGATGTCATTTTCAGCAACTGGTGGGGCGGGGATGGCGTTGGCACCATCTTCGTTGATCGGGGCCGCAAACGCGGAGGGCAGCTTGCCCTCGATCGCGATCATGAGATTGAAGGGGCCGGCGTCCGTACTCATCTGCCAGTCCCGTGGATTGCGTGGTGCGAGTGAAATCGTGTCTCCGGACATCGCCCAGGAGTCTTGCGATGAGCTTGCGAGCACGGTGAGCTTCGTGTTCGCGGGCGCCTCGCCCAGCTCCAACGGCGCAACGAACGGAAGCATTGGCGAGGCTAGCCGGAACATCACCGGGTGCTCCCGCTGCGCGTCTTGCAGTTGGAGAACCGGGATAGGCGGATACGGGACGAGCACTTGCAGGCCCAACGGTCCGGCCATCGGCGCGCGGCTGCACTGTGCGTCGGCCACGAGCCTCGAGCTGAGGCGAACGCCCCAGGGGCCGAGCAGGCCATCCATCCGCAAGCTCAAGGCGCGAGCCGCCGGTCCAGCTTGACCGCCGAGGTCGACCGCCATCGCGCCTCCGAATACGCCGAGTGAGCCGCCACGCATCACGTATTGATCGATGCGTCTGAGCTCCTGATCGCTGAACGGTTCCTGGGGCCCGATGATCAAGAGCGCCGCAATCCCGGGGTCGATCTCTTGCGTGGCGTCGACCTCGCGGACTTCATAGAGTGAGAGCACGGACCTGAGGCTCGTGAGCCCTTGTTCGAGGCTCGGGCCGCCGTGACCGCCGACGACTCCGATAGGCTTGCGCTCGCCAACCAGCTCCTTGATCGCCGAGGTGATGATGTATTCGAGCCCTGTGGTGTCCTGAATGACCGGAATCGCGCGAGTTTGATCGAGGTAGCGAAGGACCATGCCGCGGTACCCTTCGACGACGGCGACCTGATCTTCTTCGATCTTCTGATGAGCGACCCGTTGCACCCCGTCGGCGCGCGCGGCCTCCTGCTTGGCTTCGTCGTTTGGATTGACGAAGCGCACGATGATCTGACCGTTCGACGCAGCGGAGTACTCCGCGAGCAAGTCACGCACCTGGCGCTCGGTGGCGTTGAACGGTGGCGGGAGGTTCTCGGTGAAGTAGGCCGTGACCTCGAGGCGGTCATCCAGGTTCGAGGCGAGCCGCTCGGACCCCTCGGCCAACGAGAACAGCTGGTTTTGCGTGAGGTCGATCCGGGGCGTCCGGAAGTACGCGGCGAGCACGTTGAGCAAGATCAGGATACCGCCCACGATCAGAAGGAAAATCAGCGATTCGCTAGCGGCGCGTTTTTGAACGTTCGATGACATCGTTCAGCTCCACCGCCGGGCTTCGAGCGCCCGAAAAGCAACCGCCAGCGCGAACACGATCACCGAAGCGAAGAAAAGAACGTCACGCAGGTCGATCACACCGCGCGCCATGCTCTGGAAGTGATAGTCGAACGAAAGCCACTGCAAAGCCGATGCAGCGTTCGTCGGAAGCAGCGCCAAGAACTTGTCGAGCACCCAGAAGAAGACGCTCAGGGTGAGCGCGACGAAGAGCGCGATCAGTTGATTGCTCGTCCAACTGGAGGCCATCAAACCGATCGCGAGCACTGCCGAACCCTGCAGCAGCAGGCCGAGGTAGCCGCTCCAAACCGGGCCCCAGTCGAGGTCGCCGAGTGTGGATACGCTCAGCGGGTAGCTAATCGTCAGCGCGAGGAGAACGACGTAGAGACCCAAAACGCCGAGGAACTTCCCGACGATCACCTGCGCCTCGGTTACCGGCATGGTGATGAGCAGCTCGATCGTGCCAGTCCGCTTCTCCTCTGCGAGGAGGCCCATCGTGAGCGCGGGAAGTGAGAAGACCAAAATCAAACCGAGCCAGCGAAACATCTCTCGAGCGCTCGCGCGACCGAACAGGAAGAAGGTCTTCCAGAAGAAGAAACCAAGCGTCAACAAGATGATACAGATGACGATGTAGGCGACGGGGCCGTTGAAGTAGCTTCGGAACTGGCGTCCGGCGATGGTGAGAACCGATCTCATGATGAGGCTCCTCCGTTGCCGGTGGTGAGCTGTCGAAAGACGTCTTCGAGATTTTCGCCGCGCTGCTCGAGGCCGAGGAGCACGAGCTTGGCGGACACCGCCACCTGAAAGATTTCGGCGCGGAGGTCTTGATTCCCCTTGGGGACGACTTCGACCAGCAGCTCTCCAGGCGCCGCGCCGGTTTGCTCCTTCACGCTCTGCGCATCGCCGATGGCTGAAAACACTTCACGGATTTCACCAGCGCTGTGACCATTCTGCTTCAGCGTCGCGATGAATCGCGGCTTCCCGGCTCGCGCGGCGAGCTCGTCGGGTGTGTCGTCGGCCACGAGCTGGCCTTGCGAAATGATCAGGACACGCCCGCAGGTCACCCGAACCTCCGCGAGATTGTGCGTCGAGAGTATGATGGTGCGCTCGCGCCCGATCTCCCGAATCAGCTCACGAATCTCGGAAGCCTGGTTCGGGTCGAGGCCGCTCATCGGCTCATCGAGGATCAGCACCGGCGGCTCGTGAATCAGTGCCTGCGCAAGACCCACACGCTGACGAAAGCCCTTTGAAAGCTCGCCGATGCTCTTGCCGATGACCTCGCCGAGGCTGGTTTCCTCGACGACCCGGCGAAGCCTCGCCTCCAGACCGGCGGCGCGAAGCCCACGCATCTTCCCCACGAACTGCAGATACTCGAGCACCAACATCTCGGTGTAGAGCGGCGTGCTCTCGGGCAGATAGCCGATGAGCTCGCGGACCGCGATGGGGTCCTCGAAGATGTCCGCGCCGCCCACTTGGGCCGTTCCTCCGGAAGGCGCGATGAAGCAGGTCAGGATCTTCATCGTCGTGGTCTTCCCGGCTCCATTGGGTCCTAGGAAACCCACGACCTCTCCGCGATTCACTTGAAAACTGGCGTTTTGTAGCGCGGTGACCGTGCCGTACTGCTTGGTCAACTCCCGCGCATCGATCATCACATCGCTCATAAACTCCCTCGCGCGTGATCCGTTGCTTTTTCCAGGGCTGGCAGAGGTTACCCCTGGCTCTAGGCCTGTCAAGACACCTCCGAGACCCCAACCCGGGTCGTCGGGGCCTTATTCCAAGGCTTGAGCTTGAAGACCCCCGTGGCACCATCACCGGCATGAGCCCCTCGCAGGCAGGTTCCCGCCCGAAAACGATATCCATGCTCCGCGTCCGGGGTATCGCTCGCGGGGCGGCCGATCTTTGGCCGCTCACCTGGCTGGGGCTGGCGCTCGCCCTCGTTGCGTCCGTCGCCCTGGTCAGCTTCGGTTTCAAGAAGCTCGATCTGGTCCTCCTCGTCCTTGGCTATGGCGGAGGCGGCCTTCTGCTGATTTCGACCTTGCTGGTTGTGTCGAGCGCGCTCGGGCTCTGGCTCTGGCTGAGGCGCGCATCGTTTTCATGGCGCGTCTCGACGTTCGAGACGGGGATGCCCTCGTTGACGGGGTTCTCGTTGCCGTCCCTGTGGTGGTTGCCCCTGGTGCAGTTGCGCTGGTCCTGGGAGTTTCCGGACGCGTTGCCCGTGGAGCCTCAGTCCGGCGCCGGTCGTCTTCGAGAGCGCGCGACCCTTCGTCGCCGCGGCATCTTCGAATCCGTCGCGCGCCGGCTGGTGATCCAAGATGCTTTCGGCCTGGCGCGGATCGTCTTGAGGCATCGGCAGCCCGGTCCGATCCAGGTTCTACCGCACCTCGGCGGCATTCGGCGGCTGCCGGTCTTGACTTCGCTCACGGGAGGCGAGGAGTTTCCCCATCCGATGGGTCTCGAGGACGGCGATCGGGTAGAGCTCCGGCGATATGTCCCGGGTGATTCAGCGCGCTTCATTCATTGGAAAGTGTTCGGCCGCACCCGGAAGTTGATGGTGCGTGTTCCGGAGCGGGCCTTGAGCCGGGCTCGAAGGACGGTTGCCTATCTCGTCGCCGGCGCGCATGACGAAGCCGCCGCTGCGGCGGCGCGGGCGGCCATCGAAGAAGAGGCGCTCGGCAGCGAATGGCAGTTCGGAGCCGACGGCTCGCCGGACGCGACCTCCGAGCGCACCGAGGCGCTGCACAAGGTGATGACTTCCTCACGCCATGCGGTCACCAGCGGCAGCGGGTTGAAGCGCTTCTTGGCAGAGGTCGACCCGCGTGGGCCTGCCGCGCTCGTTGTGTTTGCGCCGCCAACCACTGGCGCCTGGCTCGATGAGATGCGCTCGCTGACGATGCGGCGCTACGGCCGTGTGCGCGTGGTGGTCGCGGTCGACGCGGTTCACGACCGGGATCGTCAGCAGGGTTGGCGTCGCATCATGCTCAGGCCAACTCATGCATCGGGCATCGACCGCGCTGACCTCGAGAGGGTCGGACGGGCGCTCGCCCAGTTACGATGTGAGGTCGTGATCATCGACCGAGTCAGCGGGCGATTGCTCGGAGACGGGACGCATCTCAGCTCGCCATGGAGAAACGCGGCATGACCGCAGATGGCCCTCCGAAAGCAGGCGGCGTTGCCGGGGCGCTAGCCGATCTCGGTCGGGCCATGATCCACGGCCTCGCCTGGGGTGTCTTGGTCACTACGATGGCTTCGCCCAGCTCGGCGCTCGTCGCGTTTGCAGGGGGCTTTGGCGGCTGTCTCGTGGGCTCCCAGCTTGGCCAGTCGCGTATCCGTACGTCCGCGATCTTCGCAGGCGCGGCGTTTCTAATCCTCCTGACTGCATGGTTTGGCGCTTCTCTCACACATGGCTCTTTCTTGTCCGCGGCCTTCGGTCCGGCAGGCGCCCTCCGCTTGGCTGGCATGCTCGCTGCGCTCTTGGTCGCTGCGATCGGCAGCGCGGCGATGCGGGCGGGCTCCACTCGCCGGGCAATTTTTTCGGTTCTCGAGCTGCTTCTCGTCGTCGTCGCGTTCGCGCAGCTCTTCGTCCCGCACCGAGATGGGGCGATCAATCGACCGTTCTACTTGGCCGACTGGATCATTGCGCTCGGCTGGGACCCGACCTGGCTCTTCCTTTTCATGGGCGGGACGGCGACCGTATTCGGCCTCGTGCTCTTGCTTCGAGAGCAGCGCTTCGGGCGCGCGGTGCTCAACCTCGGCGTGATTGGGCTACTGCTGGCGTTGATCGTCTTGGCTACGCCTCTCGTCGGAATGCCACCTCCCCCCGATGGGGGCGGCGGACTCGGTCTTCGCCCCGAGGAATCCGAAACCGAAAAGGGCAAGGGTCAACAGCAGGACCGAGGCGGGGCTTCCGCCAGCGAGCTGGAGTTTCGCGACAAGTACAACCCCGGAGGCGCCCGCGTTCCCGTTGCGGTCGTCCTTTTCCACGACGACTACTCACCGCCAAGCGGCGTGTACTACTTCCGCCAGGGCGCGTTTAGCCAGTACAACGGGCGGAAGCTCGTCGTCTCTGGGCGCCAGGACGTCGACGACGACCTGATCCCATACTTTCCAGCTCGCCTCACCGAGATCCAGCACGCGCCCGAGGTCAACGAGAATCGCGGCCCGCTCGAGACGACGATCGCCCTCATGGCCGACCACACGCAGCCGTTCGCGCTCGAGTCGCCAATCGAGGTCGAGCCGATGCAGAACCCTTCACCGAATCGATTTCGCCGCGTTTACCGCGCGCTGTCCGCGGTGCTCACCGCCGATTACACTTCCATGCTCGACGCTCGCCCTGGTTCGTCGGACTGGTCCAAAGACCAGTGGGCGCACTACATGCAGACACCGGCCGATCCGCGATACGCTGAGCTTGCCGCCGAGCTCACCGTCGAGCTACCCAACCGCTTGGCGGACAATCCGGTGGCAAAGGCCTTTGCGGTGACCGGCTGGCTCGGGCGCGAAGGGATTTACAGCCTCAAGAACGAGCACAGTGGCGCCGAGGATCCCACCGCAAGCTTCTTGTTCGGCGATCGAACGGGCTATTGCGTTCACTTCTCCCATGCCGCGACCTATCTGATGCGAAGTCTCGGTGTGCCCGCCCGGGTCGCAACCGGCTACGCAGTGAGCGAATCCGCGCGCCAAGGCGGATCCTCGCTGCTCCTCTCGGGCTCGGCATCCCACGCCTGGCCGGAGGTTTTTCTCGACGGCTTCGGCTGGGTGGTCTTGGATGTGTATCCCGAGCGCGCGCTCGACCCGCCCGAGCAGCCGATGGATGCCGACTTGCAGCGGCTTCTTGGAGAGCTTGCTCGCGGCGCGTCTCCGATACCCCTGTCTGCAACGGACCTGCCCAAGCTCAAAGAGTTGGCGCGGCGCATCTCGTTGACCTTCGGCACCTGGGTCCTGGCGCTGCTCGCCGTCCTGCTGCTTCTGCTCTACCTGGGCAAGCTGTGGCGCCGAATGGCTCCCAGCTTGGCACCTGCTGCTTCTTTGCCCCGGGTGATCTACCGAGCCGAGCTCGATCGCATTGGCGAGCTCGAGGTTCGAAGAGGACCCGGCGAATCGCGAGAGGCATTCGCACGGCGTGTGCGCGACCGCTTCCCTGCGTTCGAGCCGCTCACCCATGCGCACCTCGCGGCCGCATACGGTGTGCATGAGCCCGATCCCGGGAGACTGCGCGATCAGGCAGCCGCGGTGCGGCGCGACATTCGCGTCGGTTTCCCCGTTTGGAAGCGGTTTTTGGGGCTCCTTACGCCCTGGTCTTGGTTACGGTCAAAATGATGCCATCCTTCCCGAAGAGAGCCCGGAGCCAAGATGCAGCCAGCGATTCAATCACCCCTCGATGACAGCCTCAGTGGGGCACGCGAGGTCTCGGAGCGCCTTGGCGCCCGACTCAGAGCAGCGGTTCGAGGTCGGGACGAGGTGGTCGAGCTAGTGCTCGTCGCGCTACTTTCCGACGGTCATGTGCTTCTCGAAGACTATCCGGGCTCCGGAAAGACGACGCTTGCCCGCGCGCTTGGCAATGCGCTCGAGGAACGAAATGGCACCTCCAGCGTTGCCGCGTTCCGCCGCATCCAGTTCACACCGGACTTGCTTCCGAGCGACATCACGGGCACGAACATCTTCGACGTGGAAACGAGCCGCTTCGCATTTCGTCGCGGCCCCGTGTTTGCGCACATCGTCCTAGCCGACGAGATCAACCGCACATCTCCGAAGGTTCAGGCGGCCATGCTCGAAGCGATGGCCGAAAAACAGGTCACAGTCGACAACCAGTCCTACTTGCTCGACGACCTGTTTTTCGTCATCGCGACGCAGAACCCACTCGACCTGGCGGGCACCTATCCGCTTCCGACTCCTCAGCTCGACCGCTTCCTCTTCAAGATCGAGATGAAGCACATCGACCGCGCCTCCGAGCTGGAGGTGCTGGACCAGTATCCACGGGCGAGCCTGGAAGTTGCGCGCGACCACCCCGGCGTGACGCGCGATGAAATTCTGGCAGCCCGGCGCCAGACCCGCGGTGCGGTTCACGTTGCCCCCGTCGTGAAGGAAGCCTTGGTCGACCTCGCGCGTTTGCTTCGGAGCGATTCCCGTGTCCTTCAGGGGGCGTCGACCCGCGCGCTGGTCTTGATGCTGCCCGCGCTTCAGGCTCGTGCCGTCATTCACGGAAGGGATTTCGTCTCCCCCGAAGACATCGCCGCGCTGGCGCCATACGTGTTCAAACACCGACTCGAGTGCGCGCCTGGCGTCGAAGACGTGGACGCGCTCATCGAAGAGGCTACCGCCGTCGAAATCGAAAAGCTCGCGCGCGCAAGCCTGCGTCGCGGTTGACGATGTCCGCCACCAAATCAGCCCGCTTCGAGCAAGTGTTGCTGGCCGCGGTACTGTCCGCGAGTTGCGTCGCCATCTGCTCGCCTTCGTCGGTGACCGCGGACGACATGGTCGCGCCGCTTCTGCTCGAAGGGGAAGAAGCCGAAGTCGAAGAGCTCGCTCTGTGGGCCCTCATCGAACGCGAGCGCTATGTGAGATCTCGCGAGGAAGCGGAGAAATATTTGCTAGATCATCCGCGCTCGTACGTTGCACACCTGGTTCTCGGAATGGCGCAGCACTACGGGGAGGCGAATTTTCCAAAAGCGCTTTTTCACGAAACCCGCGCCCTCGATCTTTTCGAGGCGGCCGAAGGCGTCCAGCCGACGCCGAGTCAGCCCTGGCGATGGCACGCGAGGATCTTGGTCGGGCTGACCCGTGCCCACGGCGACCTGGAGCACTACGACGAGCAACTTGGGTTCATGTATCGGTACAACGAGCTCTACACGCCGCAGCTCAAGGCTGAGCTCGCATGGCCCCTGATGAAGAAGCGGGACTTCGAAAAGGCGAGACTCGCGGCTGAAGATGGATTGGCCACCGGAGATCCGTATCAAATCGAGCGTGCGAAGAACGCCCTGTGTGCCATCGAGTACGAGGCTGGCGACGACGAGAAGGCCTACGAGGTTTGCGCCGATGCGGTCGAGTACGGGCGAACGCATTTTGGAAGTGCCACGGCGGTCGATCTCGGAAACTTCGCCGAAGCCGCTAGGTCGGTCTTCCGTTTCGACGAAGCGGAGCGTCTCTTGATCGATGCATCGAAGGGCGGGCTTTCCTGGTATGGAAACCCCTGGCTCGAGCTAGCCGACCTCTACATGAGAGCTGGGCGTTTCGCCGAGGCCCTGTCGGCGCTTCGCGAGGTCCCACGACACCGTGCAGCGCGGCCGGCGCACGTGCGCGACTCGGATCGCAACGAAGCCCGTCGATCGCTGGCGGCTTTTCTTCTCCTCATGGGACGGCCCGATGAAGCGCTGAGGATCACCGACAAGGCCGCCGTGCTTCCCGATCGGCGCGCGCACAACAGCCGGGACCCCGAACAAGATCGTAGCATCGTCGCTCTGCTCGATCGGCAAGCGCGCTTGATGTTGGCGGAGATGACCCGTGAGCGTGCCGCAGCCAAGGCCTTTCACCTGCGCTGCTGGGCGTATGGCCAAGCGCTCTGGCTTCGATTCGAGGCCTGGATGAGCGCCAGGCAAGTCGCTCGGTTTCTCGACGACGAAGCGCGGTTGGTCGGGACCTTTGCTCTCGGGACTGCACGGAGCGCCGTCATGCCAGCTTGGCTCCTGGGCGAGCTGATCGGAGCTTTGGGTCCCGGCGTGGTCAGGGCGGCGGTCACCGAGATGCGCGGTGCAGACCGAAGGCAGGGAGCGGCACCCTATTATGACGCCGTGCTCGCCGAGGTATCGTTGGCGCAGCGCGAATACGACGAAGCGATTGAGCACGCGGAACGGGCGCTTCGCCAGTTGCCGCCTGGAGACGCGCTCCTGCGGGAACGCGTTCGTGCGGTCCTGGCGAAGGCGTTGTCCGACCCGCGCGAAACGACCTCGCTCTACGAAGAAGTCCTCGGAACCGATCCAGGGCTGTTCCGTCGCCTGGGCTGGGCGCTGCCCGTGGAAGTCCAGTCCAGCGATGCTGAAATTGACCGGGTGCTCGCCAAAGCGGTGATGCGCTCTCCTCGTTTCGAACGCTCCGGCAACGGACTACGCGTCCAAATCGACGGCGGGCGAATCTGCTTGTTCGGTCGGACCGGCGCGGCCTGGGGTTGCAGCGATGCAGGGGTTCAAGAAGACGAAACCGCCGAAAGCCATGCGCAGCGAGTTCTCGACTCGTTTCACGCCGCGATCTTCTCGCCGCGGGTCGACCTGAGTCGCATCGACATCAATTCTCTCGATGGCTCCAATCGCGTGACCCGCAATCCACTCGACATGCTCCTCGCCCCGTAAAGTCGAAGCCAAGCTTCGACCACGGGGCTTCGCCCCGTAAAGTCGACGCTTTGCACCTGGTCTTGTGGACGGCGCTGTGTCTTACTGCCAGCGGTGAGCAACACCCGGGTTCGTCTAGCGCTTCTGGCGGCGTTTCTGATTGGCGTCTATTCGATCGGGCGTGCCACGGGTTTCACCGACCAGCTCACCGTCGACGGCATCCGTGAGTCGATGCGGGCGGCAGGGGTCGCTGGCTTCGCCGTTTTCGTGGCGGTGTTTTGCGTCGGTCAGCTGCTCTACATCCCTGGCTTCGTGTTCGTCATGGTGTCGGGGCTTG
>JABDJF010000704.1 GCA_013002645.1 Myxococcales bacterium | reverse complement strand
CGAGGTGCGCCCCTTGACGAAGCGCCTATACTGCGGCCCTCATGAGCTACAGCGCATCCTTTCGTTGTGTCGCCGGCTGCGGCGGAACCTATCCGCTCACGCAGGTAATCTACTCCTGCCCGGAGTGCGGAGAGCTCCTCGAAGTTCAACACGACATCGAGGCCTTGAAGACCCGAAGCGGCTCCTCTTGGAGCAAGCTCTTCGATCAACGCTGGATGACCCGCGATTGGCCCTATGGCAGCGGCGTCTGGGGCAAAAAGGAATGGGTGCAGCCGCACCTTCGCGAAGAGAACATCGTCTCGACCGCCGAGGGCGGCACCAACCTCTTCTGGGCCGAACGGTACGGGAAGACGCTCGGTCTCGAAGACCTGTGGATCAAGAACTGCGGCAACAGTCACACCGGCTCGTTCAAAGACCTGGGCATGACCGTGCTGGTGAGCACCGTAAAGCAAGCGATCGAGGACGGGCAGCCGATTCGCGCCATCGCGTGCGCCTCGACCGGCGACACCTCCGCCGCGCTTGCGGCCTACTGCGCATCGGCGGGCATCCCGTCCGTGGTTCTACTGCCCAAGGGCAAAGTCACCACCGCGCAGCTGGTTCAGCCCTTGGCGAACGGAGCCCTCGTCTGCGCCCTCGACACGGACTTCGACGGATGCATGGGAATCGTCCAGAAGCTCACGACCGAGAAGGGCATCTACCTCGCCAACTCGATGAACTCGCTTCGCCTCGAAGGCCAAAAGACCGTGGCGATCGAGATCGTCCAGCAGTTCGACTGGAAAGTGCCTGACTGGGTGATCATCCCGGGCGGCAACCTCGGCAACGTCGCGGCGCTGGGTGCGGGTTTCGACATGATGCTGGGCTTGGGGCTCATCTCGAAACGACCCCGGATCTGCCTGGCGCAGGCGGAAAAGGCCAACCCGCTGTACCTGGCTTACAAGCAGGGCTGGGACAACTTCGAACCAAACACAGCCGGCGAAACGGAAGCAAGCGCCATTCGCATCGGCAACCCGGTGAGCATTCGTCGTGCAATCCGCGCGCTGCAGGCGTTCGACGGCGTAGTCGAACAGGCGAGCGAGTCGGAGCTTGCAGAAGCTTCCGCGGCCGCGGACCGCGCGGGTAGCTACACCTGCCCGCATACCGGCGTTGCGCTGGCAGCGCTCGAGAAGCTTCGGGCCAAAGGCACGATCGAACCCGGCCAGAAGGTCGTCGTCATCTCGACGGCAAACGGTTTGAAGTTCACGCAGTTCAAGATTCGGTATCACGACAACGAGATCCCAGGCGTACAAAGCAAACACCCCAACCGACCGGTCGACCTTCCGAGCGAGTTCGAAGCGGTCAAGGCTTCGGTGTTTCGCGAGCTCGACAAGCGCTTAGGCGCCTAGATTGGTCAGGAGCAGCTCGCGGTCTTCTCGGCGTAGGTTGACCAAGCGGAGTCGGACTTCGAACGCTTGATCGTCGACGCGTTTCGAACCGAGCACCCTGCCCTCGAAGCTTCGTTCTTTCGCCTCGACGATGGCATTGAACCGAATCGGAGACCCGGGCGCGAAGGCTACGGGGCTCGTGAGCTTCAACAGGTTTCCATCAAACGCGAGCCCAACGGCGTCATGACCGCTCTCCAAGCGAAGCTTCACGGCTCATCCCTTGCGCCGCTGCATCGCAGCTCGCGCTTCTTTCAGATCCTCCTGGCGACGGATCGATTCGCGTTCGTCGCCTTTCTTCTTGCCACGTCCGAGGCCTAGCTGAACTTTCGCGACACCGTTCTTGAAGTAGACTTGGAGCGGAATCAGCGCGTAGCCACGCATCGTCAGCCGACCGCGGAGCTTTTCGATTTCGCGCTTGTGGACCAGCAGCTTGCGGCGTCGTTGCGGGATGTGACCCGCATGACCGCCCTGCTCGTACGGTGCGACGTGCATGCCGTAGAGGAAGAGCTCGTCAGCGTCGATTCGACAGTAGGCGCCTTCGAGGTTGGCACGGCGCGCACGCATGCTCTTCACCTCGGTGCCAAAGAGCACCATCCCAGCCTCGAGCCGCTCTTCGATGTCGTAGCGTTTGGCGGCCATCGGGTTGCGGCACACCAGGAGCTCCATTCCAGGAACGCCCTTATCAACGCGCTTCTTCGCCATCGCCTGCCGGCTCTAGCACGGGCTCCTTGGCTTTGCGAAGCTGATCGAGCCAGTCGAGCTCGGACGAGAGCCGATCGGAGGAGAGCGCATCGCCCCGCTTCGTCGCTTCTTCGAGAGCCTGCTTGCGACGTTCGATTTGACGATCCCAGTGCACGATGGCCGAGGGCGAGTCGTCGAGCGCCCAACTTCGCGCGGTCGCTCGCACCGGAACGCGGACGCGGGCATCGGGAGACGTCGCGCCGGGAACCGAGACTTCGAGGAGGAGCCGTGGCCAGTTCGGGTCGACCTCGACGACGCACGGCGAGTCACCCCATTCGCGCTTAGAGCGAAATACCTCGGCGACAAAGCCGTCGGAGCTCACTTGGACCCAAGCGAGGCACGTCCGCTCCGGCTCTCGAATCGCCACCACGACGTCGCGCCGCTCATCCCGGTCGAAGTCCGGACGCGGGCCGGGTGCTAGTTTGACCCATTGCCGCTCCGGCCAACGCACGTCAGGCACTTGAAGCGAGAGCGAGGGTCCGCGCGTTGTCACCACACGGACGGTAGAATCCCGGCCGCTCGACGCGTCGAAGGCCACATAGCCGGACTCTTCGATCCGCCGGCCGATCGTGTAGCCATGCCTGCGGAGGTCTTCGATGACCGCGATGGCTTCTTCCCTGGGATCGACGCCGATCCGCAGGTAGTCCAATGGATCTTGAACCGGCTCGGGCTTCGCGCATCCAATCACGACCGCACAGGTGACGAAGAGAGACCGCACGCCGCTACTCTAGGCCGCCTGAACGAGAACGCGAGCAGCCAACACGAAGGTGTAGACCTCGTCCGCGCCGCCGCTTCGGAGCGCCTTCGATGCGGCCCGGAGCGTCGCCCCAGTGGTCCTCACGTCGTCGATCAGCAGCACCCGCCTGAGGCCAAC
>JABDJF010000053.1 GCA_013002645.1 Myxococcales bacterium | reverse complement strand
AAGTAGTGAAGGCGCGCTCCGCGTGGGCGTGCGTTCCTTCGGGGCCGTGCTGGTGCTGAACGCCTTGCTGGGTTCGGAGATAGGCATCGCGACATCCGTCCGCCGTGACCACCATTGTTGCTTGGGGAAGCGTCGCGTAGCGCGTCCATCCTGCATAGCCCGCGCCGTTCAAGAGGATCAAGCTCGCCGCTTGGTACTCCCGCACCACATCAGCTGACGGTTTCCAGAACGCAGGGTCAGTTCCCGGAAGCACGGGCAACACGACCCGTGCGTCAGTCGGCGCCATCCGTTCGGCGAAGTAGCTCAGCGGGTAGTTGACCGTGTAGATCGAGAACAGGTCGGGATGCTTCGAGTCCGACGCTCGATTGGGTTCGGCCTTCTTCGAGCAGCCAGGCGCCATCACGGCAAGCGCCGCCATCATCACGACAGCTCCCGCCAACACGGATCTCTCCGTTCGCATCAGGACCCCCTCAAGATCAGACTCTGAAGCCAGGTTTCCCCGTACTGGGCCATGGCAATTCCAAAGACGCCTGCGATCAGCACGCTGGCGCCCACCATGAGTGCGATCTCCGAGCCCATGATCTGGGCGGCCTTCCATCGGCTGCAACCGAGCCGCGTCATCGTGCGAAGCTCTTCGGCCCGAAGCCTCCAAGAGAGCACCATCACCAACACGAACATCACTGCGGTCGCCAAACCCACGGTCCAAACGACGATCTCCAAGATACGCTCGAAGCGAAAAATCTGCTTGTTCAATGAGTCCACGACTTGAGCGGGACGCACGAGCTGCCGCGTCGGCGCATCGACGAAGCGGCCGCGCAACAAAACGCCGGACTTCTCATCGTGAGGTACCGCGATGACGGCGCTCACAGGATAGGTCGATGGGTCGCCATGGAAGTGAAAGCTGTCCAAGTTGGATTCGGTGATCTCGTTGTACTGAACGAGCTTCGCGTTGGCCGTGACGGTGCCCTCGTTGCGTTTGAGCACCAGGTCCGGACCGGCGCGAGCCAGGTCTTGGTGACCGTGTCCCTTGCCTTCGGCGACCCAGGCGGTTTTGACATCGACGAAGACAGCCGCGTCATCGGGACTGTAGCTCGGCACGAGGACGCCCACGACGTGGAGCTTCAAAGGATAGACGCCCGCCAGGTCGAAAAGCGTGGACGGTGACGTCAGAAGCGCATTTCCCGGTCCCAGCCCAAGTGTTTCGGCAGCCTCCGCTCCCAAGACGCACTCGCCCATCATCGCAAGACTCCGGCCCTCCGCGATGCGAAGATTTCGGAACGGGAAGTAATCGAGACTCGTGCCCACCAGTGGAAAGCCGCGCGCCATCAATCCGGTGCGAATCGGAATCCCCAGCGCAAGACCTGTCGCCTGGAGCGCATCGACATCGGCCTCGGTGATGGCCTCCGCGCCTTTCAGCTGGAAGTAGAGGGCTTCCACGACCAGATCGAGACTGCTGCCCTTCTTGCCAAGCAAGAGCGGAGTTGCCTCGGCGCGGTCCAGCAACGACCGTTGCGTCGCGCGGCTCATCGCGCGCATGATCAAGGGCAGGCCCAGGAACACTGAAAGCGACAGCACCAGCAGGAGCGTCTTGGATCGGTGGTGACGAAGGTAGCGCCAGGCTAGGTAGATGCTGTCCCTCATCCGCTCATGCCTTGGCGGGGCCCAGTGCGTCCACGTCCACGACCTGTGCGAATTGATCGAGGAGCCCATGATCATGGGTGACCATCAGAAGCGTGGTCGAACGCGCCTCGCACTGCTCGAACAGAAGGTCGAGCGCCTGCTGCTTGGTGGCGGGGTCGAGGTTGCCGGTCGGCTCGTCGGCGAGGATAAGAGCGGGTTCCGTGACGAGCGCGCGGGCGATCGCGATACGCTGCCGCTCCCCTTGCGAGAGCTCGCTCGGGCGCCGGTCGAGCAGGCTGGCAAGGCCAAGGTCCGAAGCGAGTCCACGGGCGCGTGATCGGGCCGAAGCATCTAGGCGAAGCTCGGGGTGAAGTCGGTAAGGATAAAGGATGTTGTCGAGCACATCGAGGTATTCCAAGAGCAGAAACTCCTGAAACACGAAGCCGACTGTCGTGCTGCGAAACGAGCGCCGCGCTGCGGGTGACAATCGATCGACCCGCACTCCTGCCGTGCGGACCTCGCCCGAACCCGGCCGTTCGATACCAGAAATCAAATTGAGCAGCGTGGTCTTCCCCGAGCCGCTCGGCCCAATCGCCGCCGTCCGGGTTCCAGAAGCGACCGTCAGATCAGGCACATCGAGAGAGAAGCCCCCGTGTGGATACTCGAACCGGACATCGTGAAGAGAGATCACAGCTTGGCGAATGTAACCCAGCAGGGCTCGGGCTCAATGCTCATTCCTGCTTCTCGTCGATCCCGTACTGCTTGTTGATCTCGTCATACGTGGGCTGCAGCACCTTCTTCATGTCGAGCCTGCCGCCCGAGATCTCGGGCGAGTAGGGAATCCTCTGAGTCGCGTCGGGCGCCTGTGGCTTCTCGGTTGCGGGTGGAGGCCAGACGTCTTCATCGACGACTGCCATGCGCACCCGAATCTCATCCTTGGTGATGTTCCACACCATGTAGTCCATAGAGAGACTCAAGGGACCGTCGTAGGTGGTGCGGATGCGATCATTGATCGACGCCGTAGTGTCGAAGTCCTTGAAGAAGTGGTAGGCGACGGCCATCCGCGGCTTGATGATCGACATCACTTTCCCGAAAGCTTCCGGTGCCGTGTGGATCTGAGTGCCCACTGCTAGGGCGCTTTGAGGCGTGAACTTGAACTTCTCAATCATGTCCGGCACGGCAATGAAGCACTCGTGAATCGCCAGGTCGGCCCCCTTTGCATACTTCGCGTACCACTTGTT
>JABDJF010000052.1 GCA_013002645.1 Myxococcales bacterium | reverse complement strand
GACAAGTGTCTCCACATTGCCGGCGAGGGTTTCGCCCGCTTCGGCCGCCGCACCATCGCCTCCGGAGAGCAGCGGATGAGAACCGCGGGCGGTGCGATCGGCGCGCTATGGGGAAACGGAGATCCGGATCACTGGTTCGGCGCCGGTGCGATGTTCGACTTGGGTTGGGCACGGGTGGGCGCGCGCAACGACTTCGTCATGAGCGGATACCTGCGGGGCCTTCTCTACTGGCGGCTCCGAAAAGAGTTCTGGATCGGGCTCGATGCGCGTGCCGGCCACGTCATCGTTCCGGTGACCGTGGACGGCGTCGGCATCAAAGGGCCGCTGATAGGGCTCGGGATCGGTGCCATGTGGGGCGAAGGGGCCTATGGGTCGGACTAGACGGTCCTCGCCGCGCCTTCGCTCGTCCCGGGTTCTGCTGCTGGTCTGCGGCCTCGCCTTGGCCTCGGGCTGCACCGGTGTTCTTCAGAATCTGGGGGCGCGATGGGTCACCGGCAAGATCGCCGGCGTTTTTGATCTCGATGACGAGCAGCGGACGGCCACCCGGGCTGCAGTCGACCGCGCGATCGCTAGCGCTCCTCGAGTCCTGGGACCGCGGCTCGACCTCTTGGTCGCAACGGTCGATCGCGCGCTCGCCAAGGGGATGAACGAAAAGAAGATGCTCGTCATCGAGCGGCAGGTCGACATCCTCATGGACAAGGCGGTCTCTTGGATCCTCGACGAGGCGGCGCCTATTTTGGCGACGCTCCGCGATGCACAGATCGATCACGCCGAGCGGGAGCTCGACGAACGACTCCAAGAGACGCGCGACGAGCTCAATGCGCCCGACGAAGAGCGGCTTCGAAGCCGGCAGGAGAAGTTCGTCGAGGCGATTGAAAAATGGTCTGGGCGCTTGAGCGATTTGCAGGAAAAGGAGATCCGCTCGTTCGTAGCATCCATGCCCGATGAAGCGCCCGACAGACTTCGGGCGGACGAGCAGCGCCTCATCGAGATTGCCGAACGGATGCGCGAACACCCCGGAGCGCCAGCGATTCGGGATCTACTCTGGACCGCGTGGACACAACGCGAGGACTGGGGGCCCGGCACCCGATCCGCCGACGAGCGTCGAGCCGATGGCCGCAAGACGCTCCTGTTCGTATTCGATTTGCTCGATGCCAAGCAGCGGGACCACATGAGCGAGCGCCTCCATGAAATGCACGACATGGTCAAGCGCATGCTGGGAGTCGAGGGAGCCTAGGGATGGCGGTTCGTCCCTCCGGTCGCGTTCCCAAGGTCTACACCGTGCCCCAGCTGATCGCGGACCTGGGCTCCGTCTGCTCACGCGCGCGCTCTCTCTGGGCCATTTGGATCGGTGGTCGCCTGCCTCGAGCTCTGCGTGAACAGATCATCGTCGCCGTCGCTCAAGTCAATGCGTGCAGGATGTGCGAGCACGCCCACACTCGAATGGCACTCGAAGCCGGGGTGTCCGACGCGGAGCTGGCGGCGCTCGAGAACATGGATGAGACCGCATTCGACCGACGAGCTTGGCTAGCAATCGCACATGCCCGTGAACGGACCAAAGCGGAGTTCGCCCCGGTCGTCGAAGATGCATCTCAAAAAGCTCTCGGCGAAGCATTGGATGGTCAAACTCGGAACGACGTGGAAGCCGTCGCCCGCGTGATGACGGTCGCCAATCGCATCGCGAACACCCTCAACGCGCTTCCCGATCGCTGGCGTGGTCAGCCGGTGCCCGGAAGTCGCCTTTTCGACGAGCTGGTCATCAACTTCCTGTTTTTGCCGGGCGCGTGGCTGGGCACGCTCGTCGCTGCCACGCGTCAAAGGAAGTCGCCGTTTGCCGTTTGGCGACAGGCTCGAGGTCGTTAGAATCTTGCCAGGAACGATGCAGACTCCCTCGCAAGCTCGGCAAGCCGCGTACGGCAAGCAGCTGCGACGTGCCACCTACGCGTCCGTGCTCGCTGCTGTCCTCTTGATCGCGGTCAAGTTGCTGGCCTGGCTCTGGACGGGGTCAGTCAGCATGCTCGCATCCCTGGTCGATTCGTTGATGGACAGCATTGCGTCGGCGATCAATTTGGTCGCTGTTCGGTATTCGCTGGTGCCGGCCGATACCGAGCACCGTTTTGGCCATGGTAAGGCGGAGCCCCTTGCGGGGCTGGCCCAGGCTGGCTTCGTGTGCGGCTCTGCGGTGTTTTTGCTCTTTCATGCGATCGATCGCCTGCGCTTCCCGCGTCCCCTGCGCGACATCGAAATCGGCTTCGCTGTAATGGTGTTTTCGATCGTGGTGACGGCGGGGCTGCTGACCCTTCAACGCAGCGTCATCCGGCAGACCGAGTCCACGGCCATCCGAGCGGACGCACTGCACTACGCGACCGACCTCCTCACAAACCTCGCCGTCATTGCGGGCCTCGGATTGGCGTCGTTGGGCTGGGCCTGGGCGGATTCCGTCTTCGCGATCGGAATCGCGATCTACATCTTCTACAGCGCCGTCCGCATCGGGTCGGACGCGTTCCAACAGCTCATGGACCGGGGGTTGGCGCCCGACGTTGAGCACGAGATTCTAGCGATCGCGAGAGCGCATCCCGATGTGCGCGGCGTTCACGATCTTCGAACCCGCCGATCAGGACGACTTCGATTCGTTCAGCTTCATCTCGAGCTCGAGGACAGCTTGCCCCTGACTCGGGCCCATGCCGTCGCCGACGAGGTCGAAGAACGCATTCTAGCCATGTTGCCGCATGCGGAGGTCATCATTCACCAAGATCCCGTCAGGATGCCCGAAGAAAGCTGAGCCATCTGTCGATGCCAAGCGGTTTGTGGGGCCTTTCGGCCGACGTGCCTGAAACATGTCGCTGGCTCATGCGTACTCAGGGCCATGAATGAAAGGAACCAGTCCATGAAGTATGCGGTTCGCAACGTGCTTGGAGCATCGCTCGGGGCTCTCTTGGTCAGCTCGACGGCGCTTGCTGCCTTTTCGCCCCTCAAGCTGGACACTGTTCACAGCAAAGTGAGCTTTACCGCAGCTACGGTGCTGTTTGATGTCGATGGGAGGTTCGAGAAATTCAGCGTCAGCATCGATGGCGATCCGAGCAAGCCCAAGACGGTCAAAGTCGAGGCCAATATCGAAGTCGATTCGCTCGACACCGGCAACGTCAAGCGGGACAATCACCTGAAGAGCCCCGACTTCTTCGACGCTGCGAAGTATCCGATGATCCGGTTCGCTTCGACGAACGTGAAAACGCAAGGGCCTCAGCTGATCGCGACAGGCAATCTCACGATGCACGGCGTGTCGAAATTGATCAGCATCCCGTTCAAAATCGCCCGAGGAAAGAATGGCGCCGGCGTCGACACCACCACTTACAAGGGAAAGCTCACGATCGATCGCAACGACTATGGCATCGGC